>NZ_JBNMKH010000045.1:0-17856 GCF_050874245.1 Bifidobacterium sp.
GGTCAGAAGGCCGCGATTCATGCGTTCGGCTTGGACGCGGCGTTCTCCACGCAGGCATTCGTCGCGGTCGCCGAGGACAACCTCGACCCATGCGACCTGCGCATCAAACGCGGCAACGAGGCGGTGCGCGCGCTGGTCGCCAATGCGCGTCCCCTGTACGATTTCGTGATCGATTCCGCGATCGATCGTTTCGATACCACGTATGCGACCGGGCAGATGGGCGCGGTCAAGGCCGTCGCCCCGCTGATCGCGCAGATCCGCGACCGTTCGCTGCTTGACCTTTACTCCCGCAAGGCGGTGCGCCGCATCGGCGTCGATCTGGACATCATGCAACGGGAAGTGTCGTACCAACGCCGCAAGCTCAACGTGCGCGACGAGGACGCGTACGCGCCGAAACGCCGTTTCCCTGGCAACGCGGGGCAATCGGCGGAACCTTCGTACGCGGACCGTGGCGCGAACCCGTATGCGAATCCCGCCGCGCGCAAGGCCTTGGAGCATCGCGACGCGGTCGAGCAGACCTACTATCGCATCGACGACGCCGTGTTCATCTGTGAGCAGCAGTTCATGGCCACGTTGATCCAAGTGCCGTTGGCCGTCGATCCGACGATGTTCGCCAGCCTGACCCTGTCGAGTTTCATGACGCCGGTGTTCCGCACGCTGTTCCAAGCGGTCGCCGCGGCGGGCGGATTGCCTGCGCCGGACGTGCCGCAGGGACTGTGGATGCACAATCTGACGAAGGCGGGCGGTCCGATGCTCGAATCCGTCATCAACGAATTGGCCGTCATGCCGTTGCCGTTGCCGCCAAGCGAAGCGGACGCCGGCCGTGCCGCGGACGAATCGCAGGAACGGCCCGCGCAACTGCGCAAGCCGACGGATGACGAGCGCCGCTACGCCTCCGAGCTGATCGTGCGGTTGCTCGATACCGGCATCATGCGTAAGATCGGCGCATCGCAACGCCGTATGGCGCAGCTACCGGACGGTGCCGAGAAGATCGAGCTGCTCGGCCAGATCACCAAACTGGAGATGCTGCGCAAGGATCTGCAGTCCCGCGTCTTCGGCAATGACGTGGCGTGAACGTTCGGAATAAGGGTGACATGGGGGTGGAAAGGACCTGTGCCGCCGGTGAATCCGTTGCGAACGGACGGCGAATTTCGGATGAATCCTTCATGGCTGAAAAGGGAAATTGTGAAGATTTTCGCCGTCCAAAATGGATTTTGCCGGTTTGCAAGGGCATGCGGCAGTAAGCGGCAGTGGCAAAAAATTGTTGGAATGGTCGGAAAAGCAGCACGCCGAGGGCTCGTGCTAGGCGCACTTTTGGGTAAAGTGGTCTAGGCGTTTGCATGAAAATCGCTTGGATTTTGCAAGGTGTGCAAGGCGATTGCAAACGGGATTGACGGAGGAATGCATGCGGCGATTGGTCGTCAAGGTCCTGAAGAACGAGACCATTCTCGTAGTCGCTACAATACTTGCATTGATTTCATGTTTCATCGTGCCGCCGGACAAGGAGTACGCCGGCTACATTCACGCCAGCACCATCTCGCAGCTGATCTGCCTGATGCTGGTGGTATGCGGGTTCCAACGCATCGGCGTGTTCCGTATCATCGGCTCGCGGCTGCTCCATCATGTCAAGACCGCGCGTGGTCTGGTGCTCACGTTGATCGCGCTGCCGTTCTTCTCCGGCATGCTCATCACCAATGATGTGGCTCTGGTCACGTTCGTGCCGTTCGCGATTGCCGTGCTCACGATGGCGCATATGGAGGAGCATGCGGTGCTGGTCGGCACGCTGATGACGGTCGCCGCGAACGTCGGCAGCATGCTCACTCCGATCGGCAACGCGCACAACCTGTATCTGAAGGCGTTGACCGGCATGCCGGCTTCGGAGATGATTGGCATCATGGCGCCGTATTCCTTCGCCGCAGCGGTGCTGCTGGTGATCATCACGTGCGTCGTGTTCGGCGGTAAACCGGTTTCCGAATTCAATGCGATCGACGGTTCCGGCATCGAGCAGAACGTGCTCGCCCCGCATTCCGACCAGCCACAGCCCGATGAGATCCGTGTGACCGGCTATGGCGCCGGCTACGGCGGCTGGCGCACCATCGTGTACACAGCGTTGTTCGTGGTCTGCCTGTTGGCGGTGAACGATTTCATTCCGCTGTGGGTGATGTGCGTCATCGTGTTCGTGGCGTTCGTGCTGTGCGATCGCCGCGTGTTCCGCAACGTCGACTGGGGTCTGCCGCTCACGTTCTGCATGTTCTTCATCTTCATCGGCAATATGAAGCGTGTGCCGGAATTCTACGAACTGGCCGCCTCCTTGGTGGGTTCGCATCCACTGGAGGTCTCCGTGGTGTCCAGCCAGTTCATCTCCAACGTTCCGACCACTCTGCTGCTGTCCGGCTTCTGCGACCAGTGGCGTGAGCTGATCATCGGCACCAACCTTGGCGGCCTGGGCACCCTGATCGCATCCATGGCGTCCCTGATCGGCTATAAGAACGTGACGCGCGCGTATCCGGACAAGAAAGGCCGCTATCTGGCCGTCTACACCGCGGTGAACGTCCTGTTCCTCATCGTGCTCGTCGGCCTGAGCTGGATCATCGAATAAAGCCCAGTCCTTTCGGCCAAACCGACGCCTAGCGCCCTCTCACCGTCGGTTTGGCATCATCCGTTCCGCGAAACCGATGGTGAGGCGGTTGCAGGCGTCGGTTTGGTGGAGGCTGTTCCGCGAAACCGACGGTGAGAGGGCCGTAGGCGTCGGTTTGGTCGAGCGGATGCCGTGTCGAGTTGGCAACCGTGCATGAACTGACTATACTTAGTCTGGTTTGGCCCTGTAGCTCAGCTGGATAGAGCATGTGACTTCTAATCTCAAGGTCGCCGGTTCGAGCCCGGCCGGGGTCACCATCTCAAGCCCTCGTACCATGTTCGCATGGCACGAGGGCTTTCCTGTCCATCGGTCGGCAAGATAGGGGAGACCATGAAGCGAATCGTCGCTGGCATTCTGGCGCATGTGGACGCAGGCAAGACCACGTTGTCGGAGGCTTTGCTCTACAGCACGGGCCAGGTGCGCAGACTCGGCCGCGTCGACCACGGCGACGCCTTCCTCGACACGGACGCCATGGAACGGCAGCGCGGCATCACCATCTTCACCGAACCGGCGGTCATCGACACACCCGAACTCACCATCACCCTGCTCGACACTCCCGGCCACGTCGACTTCTCCGCCGAGATGGAACGCACGCTCGCGGTGCTCGACTACGCCATCCTCGTCATCTCCGGCGCGGACGGCATCCAAGGCCATACCGAAACGCTGTGGCGGCTGCTTGGACGCTATCAGGTGCCCACGTTCGTCTTCGTCAACAAAATGGACGCGCCCGGCGCCGACAAATCGCGATTGCTCGCCCAGCTTGGGAAACGCTTCTCCGATGGCTGCATCGACTTCACCGACCCCGGTGCCCGTATGGAGGACATCGCCATGCAGGACGAGAAGGCCACGGACGCGTACCTCGGCACCGGAACCGTGCCGGACGAAACCATCCGTGCCATGATCGTCGATCGTAGGCTGTTCCCATGCTATTTCGGCTCCGCATTGAAAATGGACGGCATCGAAGGGTTCATCGCCGGTTTCGAACGTTTTACACGTGAACCGCGGTATGATGGCGATTTCGGTGCGCGCATATACAAGGTTTCGCACGATGCGCAGGGCAACCGTCTGACCTGGCTCAAGGTGACCGGTGGCGAGCTGAAGGCCAAGATGATGCTGAGCGGCACGGCGCGTTCCACTGGCGACACCACGGCTTCCGCGGTTGATGACGACGGACGGTGGCATGAGAAGGCCGACCAGGTGCGTGTCTACTCCGGAGCGAAATCCACTACAGTCGACACGGTCCCCGCAGGCACCATATGCGCCGTGACGGGGCCTACACAGACATTTCCCGGGGAGGGCCTTGGCAAGGAGCGGGATGCCGGTAATCCGGTGCTGCAGCCGGTGCTCACGTACACGTTGGAACCAGGGGAGTGCGACATCCACAAGTGCCTTGTCGCCCTGCGCGAATTGGAGGATGAGGATCCGCTCCTGCACGTCGTCTGGCAGCCGCGTCTCGAGGAGGTTCATCTGCAGTTGATGGGCGCCGTGCAGCTGGAGATCATCCAGCAGATCATGCACGACCGTTTCGGCTTGGATGTCACGTTCGGTCCCGGCGGCATCCTGTACAAGGAGACGATCGCCGCGCCGGTCGAAGGCGTCGGCCATTTCGAGCCGCTACGCCACTATGCGGAGACGCACGTGCTGCTGGAGCCGCTGCCGCAGGGCTCCGGCATGGAATACGCGACCGTGTGCAGTGAGGACGTGCTCGACCGCAACTGGCAGCGCCTCATCATGCAGCATTTCAAGGAACGCGAGCATTTGGGCGTGCTCACCGGATCGCCGATCACGGATATGAGGATCACCTTGCTGACGGGCCGTGCGCATCTGAAGCATACGGAAGGCGGCGATTTTCGCCAGGCCACCTACCGTGCGATACGCCAGGGCCTGATGGAGGCGAAGAGGAAGGGTGATTGCCGTCTGCTCGAGCCGTGGTACGGCTTTCGCTTGGAAGTGCCGCAGGATATGGTCGGACATGCGATGGCCGACATCCAGCGCATGTCCGGCACGTTCGACCCGCCAGTCGGCGATGGTGAATACATGGTGCTGGACGGCGTGGCGCCGGTGAGCGAGATGCGCGATTACGCGATGGACGTGAACGCGTACACGCATGGACGCGGCCATCTGAGTTGCGTGTTCGCCGGCTATCGGCCCTGTCACAACGCCGATGAGGTGATTGAGAATATGGCCTACGATCCGGAATCCGATGTGGAGAACACACCCGATTCGGTCTTCTGCGCGCACGGGGCCGGATATCCGGTCAAATGGTACAAGGTGCCGGAATTCATGCATTTGGATTATGCGTGGAGCGGCGTGGGGGAGAAGTGATCGCACGGAAGTATAAAGGCGTGTAGAACGCGTCGGACGGTTTTCCTACCGTTCCGGCCGGTGCGATTGGTTTATGTGGTCGGTTTGATGGCATGCGACTCATCATCAAACCGGCATCGATTCAAACCGGCTTCGATTCAATGGCGATGATGAAAAAGAGATGAGAAAGAGCATCGTCGGATAAAAGAAAACCCCACCGCAATGGTGGGGGTTTCAAATGGAGCGGACAACGGGACTCGGACCCGCGGTCTCAACCTTGGCAAGGTTGCGCTTTACCAACTAAGCTATGTCCGCAAAGGATTCCTGCCGTGAGAAGCAGGAAACCAGTGGGTGATATAGGAATCGAACCTATGACCCCTTCCGTGTGAAGGAAGTGCGCTAGCCGCTGCGCCAATCACCCGTGGGATGTCTCCGCCGGTTTCCCGGCTTCGTCATCCGCTTCGCGTGGGCGATACAAGATTCGAACTTGTGACCCCTTCCGTGTCAGGGAAGTGCGCTACCTCTGCGCCAACCGCCCGAAGCGAGTGCTAACTTACGTGGATTTTCGGCGGAATGCAAATCGTCGGCGTGTCGCGGTGCTTCGAGGAATTCACCCGTCGCTCGTCAGACGGCGGGCTCCACCTGCGGAAACTCCAGGGTCTTCGCTTCGTGATCGGTTTCGCCGTCATGTGCCAACGCAAGCCGCATCTGGTGCCAGACCACATTGCCATGCGTCGAATCGGACAGGCCCTCATCCACGAATCCCAGACGCGCGTAAAACCCAACTAGACGTTCCTTGCAGGTAAGCACCAGACCTTTGCGTCCTGCCTTCGCCGCGTCGAGGATCACCTGACGCAGCAGATGGCTGGCACAGCCGCGGTGCTGGTAGACGGGGGCCACGTCCACGCCGAAGATCATCTGCCAATCGCCATGCTCGTCATGCATGCCGGCGTCTTCGTACATGCCGTCGGCGAGATTCGGCTCGTTCGTGGCCATGCCATCGACGAAACCGACCAAAGTGCCTTCCTCGACGTTCGCGGGGAATGGGGTGTCGTCGTCATCGGTGTTGATCAGAAGCCAGAAATGATCCGGATATGTGGCTACGCGTGCGGTGAGGCTTTCGTTGCTCGCGGCCTCCGCGGGTGGGAAGCATGCGGCCTCCACGGCCTCGATCGCGTCCAAATCCTCCATCGTTGCATGTCGAATGAGCATGTGCATACTTTCTCGCAAGGTATACCCAATCTTCACATTCCGATATGTGCTGAAGGCGCAATCCGTCGGTATGCCATACTGTAGGGGCATCATGGAAGGTCCGCGGGGCTTCGGTTCCACGACCACCTTATGGAAGCCTATATGAAAAATCGATAGCGGACGCGGCTTGTTGGTATCGGATAAAGCGCTACCATGGGCCTCGTTCTTCGAAACAAATACGAATAAACACGAAAAGGACCGTTGAGGAGAGAGGGGGAGGCGCGCGTGTTCGATTGGACGTTCGTCTCGCACTACGCGCCGTTTTTCGTCGGCGGTGCCGAAATGACGTTGTTCATTTCGGTTTTCGGCATCATTCTGGCGATTGTGGTCGGCTTGGTCTGTGCTGGCATCGAGATCGCGCGCATTCCCGTTCTGCGGCAGATCGTGCGCGTCTACATCGAGCTGAGCCGTAACACGCCGTTGCTGGTGCAGCTGTACTTCCTGTATTTCGGTCTGCCGAAATTGGGGCTCGCTTGGTCTTCCGAGCAGTGCGCCATCATCGGCCTCGGCTTCCTCGGCGGCTCCTACATGGCCGAGGCGATGCGTGGCGGCCTTGAGACCATTCCGGAGGTGCAGCGGGAATCCGCGTATGTGCTGGGACTGAGCAAATGGCAGACGTTGAGCCGCGTGGTGGTTCCGCAGGCCATCAGCACGTCCATTCCGGGCATCGTGGCCAACGTGATCTTCCTCATCAAGGAATCGTCCGTGGTGTCTGCCATCGCGCTCGCCGACGTGATGTACATGGCCAAGGACCTGATCGGCATGTATTACGACACCTACGAGTCGCTGTTCCTGCTGATCGTCGCGTATTTGGTGATTCTGCTGCCGATCTCGCTGTTCGGCACCTGGCTGGAACGGAGGTTCGACTATGAGCGGCGCTGAGATTCTGCTCGAGCCGGGCGTGATTCCGCGCCTGTTGCAAGGACTGTGGGTCACGGTGTGGATCGCCGGCGTGTCCGTGGCGCTTTCCGTGCCCGTCGGTCTGGTCGTCGGCTGGCTGATGACGATGAGGAATCCCGTCGTTCGGCTGTTGACCAGGATCTATCTGGACTTCATCCGCATCATGCCGCAGCTGGCGTTGCTGTTCATCGCGTTCTACGGTTTCGCGCAGGCATGGAATTGGAATATGGATGCGACCGGCGCGTGCGTCTTCGTCTTCGTGTTGTGGGGTGGCGCCGAATTGGGCGATCTGGTGCGTGGCGCGCTCGAATCGATTCCGAAGGCGCAGTACGAATCGTCGTATGTCTTGGGATTGAGCGGCTGGCAGACGTTCACGAAAGTGATTC
Source organism: Bifidobacterium sp. (assembly GCF_050874245.1). Lineage (GTDB taxonomy): Bacteria > Actinomycetota > Actinomycetes > Actinomycetales > Bifidobacteriaceae > Bifidobacterium. The sequence goes on from NZ_JBNMKH010000045.1 coordinate 7,480, forward strand.
TGCCGCAGGCACTGCGCAGGCTTCTGCCGGCTTCGGTGAACCTCGCCACGCGTATCGTGAAGACTACGTCGCTGGCCGCGCTGCTTGGCGTGGTGGAGGTCATCAAGGTGGGCCAGCAGATCATCGACGCGAATCGATTCCAATATCCGACGGGTACCCTGTGGATCTACGGGGCTATTTTCTTCATGTACTTCATCGTGTGCTGGCCGCTGTCCATCGTGGCCCGCAGGTTGGAAAAGAGGTGGAAGCATGACTGAGCGGACTGAGCAGGCCGCGCGGACGAGTCTTGAGATCAGGCATCTGGTCAAAAAATACGCCAATGCGGACAAGCCGGTGCTTGACGACATCTCCTTCGACGTGCCCCACGGCAAGGTGTTCGTCATCGTCGGACCGTCCGGCTCCGGCAAATCGACCCTGCTGCGCACCATCGCCGGACTCGAGCCCGTCCAGGGCGGTACCATCGCGCTGAACGGCGAGGTCATCGAAACCGGCAAGCCCGGAACGGAGTCTGCTGGACGCAGCAAGCGCAGCAGCGAGTTGCGCACGCGTGTCGGCATGGTGTTCCAGAGCTATGACCTGTTCCCCAACAGAACCGTGCTCGGCAACATCACGCTTGCGCCGACGCTGGTGCAGAAGCGGGACAAGGCGGAGGTCGAGAAGGAGGCCATCGCCCTGCTGGAACGCGTCGGACTTGCTGACCGCAAGGATTCCTGGCCGCATGAGCTGTCTGGTGGTCAGCGTCAGCGTGTGGCCATCTGCCGTGCGCTGATCCTGCATCCGGAGGTGCTGCTGTTCGACGAGGTCACCGCCGCGCTCGATCCGGAAATGGTGCGCGAGGTGCTCGACGTGATGCTGGAACTCGCCGACTCCGGGCAGACCATGCTCATCGTCACGCATGAGATGCAGTTCGCGCGGGCCATCGCCGACCAGGTGATCATGTTGGAGGACGGCGGCATCGTGGAACAGTCCGACGACGCCGAAGCGTTCTTCTCCAATCCGAAGACCGACCGTGCCAAGCGGTTCCTGAGCACCTTCGAATTCGACCGGCATCGCGGGCCATCCGTGACGGCTGGAGCGGCCGATTCCGCCAAAACCGACGGAGCGGCCGAATAAACAGATCTTGAATGCAGTCATCCACCGAAGAGAGGAGAAACCATGACCGCATCAACCATCAACAGAACAATCAAAGGCATCGTGGCCGCATCGGCCGCGTTGATCATGGCCGCTTCCATGGCTGCCTGCGGCCCGTCCGCCGCCACGCCAAGCGAGGACGCCTCCGCCTCCGGAGCCTCCGGCAACAGCTCGTCCAAGGTAACCGCGCGCACCCTCGATGAGATCAAGAAGTCCGGTGAGCTCAAGGTGGCGGTGTTCTCCGACAAGGCCCCGTTCGGCTACATCGACAAGAGCGGTAAGAACGCCGGCTACGACATCGTCTTCGCCGAGCGTCTCGCCAAGGATCTGGGCGTGAAGGTCAAGTACACCTCCGTCGATCCGGCCGCCCGCGTGGATGTGCTCACCTCCAACAAGGTGGACATCACCCTGGCCAACTTCACCGTGACCGACGAGCGCAAGGAGAAGGTCGACTTCGCCAAGCCGTACATGAAGGTCTCGCTTGGCGTGGTCTCTCCGGAGAACGCCGAGATCACCGACGTGAGCCAGCTCAAGGGCAAGACCCTGATCATCGCCAAGGGCACCACCGCCGAAAGCTACTTCGAGAAGAACCAGCCCGACGTGAAGCTGCAGAAGTACGACCAGTACGCCGACGCCTACAACGCGCTGCTCGACGGCCGTGGCGACGCCTTCTCCACCGACAACACCGAGGTGCTGGCCTGGGCCAAGTCCAACAAGGGCTTCAAGGTGGGCATCACCAAGCTCGGTGATGAGGACACCATCGCTCCCGCCGTGCAGAAGGGCAACAAGGAGCTGCTCAACTGGATCAACGACGAGATCGACAAGCTCGGCAAGGAGAACTTCTTCCATAAGGATTACGAGAAGACCCTGGAGCCGGTGTACGGCGACGATGTCGATCCCGATGACATCGTGGTCGAGGGCGGCAAGCTCTGATTGCCGACTGGTCGGCAGACCGGCGGCATGTCCGCCGCTGACATCCGCCGGATCCATCCTTCCAAAGCCTTCCGTGACTGTTCCACGGAAGGCTTTTTCATGCCTTGATAACCGTCTATAGAAAAGAATTATCGCGATTTACGCCTTTCATAAGAAGAGCATATAGCCACGCCGACGTGGAAAGATATTTTTCCCGATATCTTGTGATTATCGCTTGAAAGAAGCAAGCGGAACACAAGGGAGAAGGAAGCACTGTTATGAAGTATGCGGTGATCGGTGCCGGCGGAATGGGCATCCAGTATGGCGTGCTGCTGCAGGAGTTCGCCCACAAGGACGTCGATTTCATCGATACCTGGAAACCGAACGTCGAGAAGATTCGCGAGCAGGGTGGCGCCTACGTCTCCCAGGACGGCGAGGACCGCCATCTCGTACCGATCGACGTCTACTATCCGGAGGAATACACCGGCCGTCCGGACGCGTGGATCGTGTTCGTGAAGCAGATGCAGCTTGACGGCGTGCTCAAGCGCTGCGCGCATCTGTTCCACGACGGGCAGGTCGTGTTCTCCGCGATGAACGGTTACGGACACTTCGAAAAGCTCAACGAATACTTCCCCAAGGACCACATCTACGGCGGCACCGCGTTGATTGGCGCCTATGTGTACGGTCCCGGCGATTTCAACTTCACCGGTGGCGCGCACGCCAAGGCCATGAACCTGTGCGCCTACGCGGACGAGCCAACCGACGAAGTGAAGGCCGCTGAGCAGGAACTGTTCGACGACTTCACCGCGGCCACCCTGAACCCCACCATCGTGGACAACTTCATCGGCATGTGCATGGCCAAGATCGTGTTCAACTCCGTGCTCAACACGCTGTGCACGATGTACCAGATCCGATTCGGCGAATTCCACGCGCACCCCGACGCACGCTGGCTCACCGAGCAGCTGGTGGACGAAGCCTACGGTGCGGCCGAGGCGGCTGGATTCAAACTGCTCGGCACCCGTGAGAGCGAAGTGGAGACCATCCTGCACACCGCAGGCGTGGCACATCCACTGCACTACCCGTCCATGTACCAGGACCTGACCAAGGGCCGTCCCACGGAAGTCGACTACATCAACGGATACATCGCCAGAATCGGCCGCGAACACGGCTACGTGTGCAAGCTGCACGAATTCCTGACGCGCGAAGTGCACCTGGCCGAACACGCCTTCGCCATCCACCATCCCGACATCGTCGCGCAGGCCAAGGCCGACGCGGGCGAGTGACCGTACGGGAAACATAAAACTTAACACGAAACACAGCACAACAAGAGAAGGAAAAACAACCATGACCATCGCCATCCTCAAGAAACCGAACGGCATCAAACGCGTCCTCGCTGCCGTGCTCGCCGCCACCACGCTCGTCTCCGTGGCCGCCTGCGGATCCAACAACGACGCCGCATCCAAGGAAAGCCTGAACACCACGAAGGGCAAGACCACCGAGATCACCGTCGGCGTGTGCCCCGGACCCTACGGCGACATGGTCGAAAAGGTCATCGCGCCGCTGTTGAAGGATGACGGCTTCGACGTGAAGACCAAGGTGTTCAACGACTACGTCCAGCCCAACAAGGCCCTGGCCTCCGGTTCCATCCAGGCGAACCTGTTCCAGCACGGCAACTACCTGAAGAAATTCACCGCCGACAACCATCTCGACCTGACCTCCATCGGACAGACCCCGACCCTGGGCCTGGGCATCTACTCCAAGAAGTACAAGTCCATCAAGGACATCAAGGACGGTTCCACCGTGTCCATCGCGAACGACGGCTCCAATCTGGCGCGTTCGCTCGGCGTGCTCCAGCAGCAGGGCCTCGTGAAGCTCAAGGGCGAGGTCGACGCCACCAAGGCCACGGTCAACGACATCGCATCCAACCCGAAGAACCTCAAGATCAAGACGATCGACGCGGCCCAGCTGGCCCGCTCCCTGGACACCGTCGACGTGGCCCTCGTGCCGGGCAACTACTCCTGGGCCGCCAAGCTCGATCCGAGCTCCGCGCTCGCCTTGGAGAAGCAGGATGACGGCGTGATCGAGGTGTTCGTGGTCCGCACCCAGGACGTCGACTCCGATTTCGCCAAGGCTGCCAAGAAGCTGCTGACCAGCCAGAAGTTCAAGGACGCCATCGCCAAGAGCGAGTTCAAGGACTTCGGCAAGCCGAAGACTTGGTGATCGACGCCGCACGGTGTCATACATCGGGCCTGCATGAGCCGTATAGGCCGCATGCGGGCCTTCGATTTGGACAACGACCTTAAACGAAACGAGGAAATATGAGCGTCATCGAGCTGGACGACGTATCGGTAACCTTCCATGAGGGCAAGCGCACCGTCGAAGCGGTGAAGCATGTGAGCCTCAGCGTGGAAAAAGGCGAGATATTCGGCATCGTCGGCTTCTCCGGAGCCGGCAAATCGACATTGGTGCGCACCATCAACCTTCTGGAGCGTCCGACCGGCGGCAAAGTGCTCGTCGATGGCGCCGACATCACCGATCTGAAAGGCGCCGCGCTACGCGAGCTACGTAAGAAGATCGGCTTCATCTTCCAGGGGTTCAACCTGATCACCAACGTCACCGTCGGCAAGAACATCGAATTCGCGTTGAAGGCGGGTGGATATCCGAAGGCGCAGTGGGCCGGCCGGATCCGCGAGCTGCTGAAGCTCGTCGGACTGGAGAACAAGATCGACAGCTATCCGTCCAGCCTGTCCGGAGGCCAGAAGCAGCGCGTGTCCATCGCACGCGCGCTCGCCAACAAGCCGGAGATTCTGCTGTGCGACGAGGCCACCAGCGCGTTGGACCTTGAAACCACGGAAGGCATTCTGGCCCTGCTGCAGCGCATCAACCGGGAGCTGGGCATCACCATCGTGTTCATCACGCACCAGCTGGACGTGGCCAAGCAGATCTTCGACCGCGTGGCCGTCATGGAAAACGGCGTGGTCGTGGAACAGGGCAACACCTTCGACGTGTTCAGCGCGCCGAAGCATCCCACCACCAAGGCGCTGGTGGAACGCTACCTCGGCATCCAGGTGCCGCCCCAGCTCGTTCCCTCGCTGCCGTCGGGCACCATCGTGGAACTGCGCTACAAGGGCGACGCTGCCTTGGAGCCGCTCATCAGCCGCGTGGCGCAGGACTACGGCGTGAGTATCGACGTGCTCCACGCGAACGTCGAATATTTCGGCTCGCAGGCCATCGGCATTCTCATCGTGCTGGTCTCCGGCGCGAAGGAACGTCTGCCGCAGGCGCTGAACGAGCTGCGGACGCACGTGTTCAGCTACCGCGAGCTGGATCGTGCAAAACTGGCGGCGGCCGTCGAATCGTCCGAATCCGTCGAAAACAAGGAGGCGTGACATGAACGAAACCCTTGAAATCCTTCAACAGAACCTTGGCAAGGCTCTGCTCGACACGGCCTACATGGTGGTGGTCTCCGCCATCATCGGCGTGGTGCTCGGCACATTGGTGGCGTTGCTGCTGTATTTGACCGAAAACCGCCTGTTCACGCCGAATCGCGCGGTCAACGTCATCGTCGGCTTCATTGTTAACGCCATCCGCTCACTGCCGTTCCTGATCCTCATGGTCGTGCTCATCCCGGTAGCCCAGCTGCTGCTCGGCGACCCATACACGCCGACGGGCGGTGTGATATCCCTGTCGATCGCCGCCGTCCCGTTCTTCGCCAGAATCGCGGAGAGCGCGTTCTCCGAAGTCGATTCCGGTCTGCTCGAAGCGGCCATCTCCACCGGCGCCACGACCAGACAGATCATCTTCGAGGCGATTTTCCCGCAGGCGCTGCCATCCTTCATCCGCGGCGTGGTGCTCACCATCATCTCGATGATCGGATATTCCGCGATGGTCGGCACCATCGGCGCCGGCGGTATCGGCGACATGGCCATCCAGTACGGCTACAACCGGTATGAGACCGGCGTGCTGGTGGCGATCGTGATCATCCTCATCGTCATCGTGCAGATCATCCAATGGATCGGCGATTTCATCGCACGCAAGGTGACGCACTGATTCGTCCGGCGTCGCTGTCATAACGTAAACCGACGGCGCGCGTGGGGTCGAAACTGTTTCCCTAAGTCGGCCATCGCGCGCGTCTTTCTTGCATAAGGCAGGTATTTCCCATGACTTCATATGTCTCTCCGGTCACGTTCACCACCATCGCGCAATCGATTCCGCCGAACGTGTTCGCCGAAATGGATCGTAAGGTGGCGGCCGCGGTGGCAGGCGGCGCCGACGTGATCGACCTGGCGAAAGGCAATCCCGACGCGTTCCCGGCGGACTTCATCCGCGACGTGGCCAAGCGTGCCGTCGATGACCCCGCGAACGCGCGCTATTCGCCGTTCGACGGCAAGCCGAGTTTCCTCCAGGCGGCCGAGCATTGGTATCGCGACACGTATGGCGTCGATCTGGATTGGAAGACGCAGCTGTTCGCCGTGGAAGGCGCGGTCGACGGCTTGGCGGCGTTGTTCGCCGTGCTCGTCTCGCCGGGCGATGCCGTGGCCTATGCGGACCCGTACTATCCTTCCTACCATTGCATGACGGTGATGAGCCGGGCGGAGGAGATTCTGCTGCCGTCGTTGCCAGAACGCGGCTTCCTGCCTGATTTGGACGCGGTTCCCGCGGATACTTGGGAGCGCGTGAAGGTGCTGGTGCTCAACTATCCGAACAATCCGACGGGCGCGCAGGCACCGCGCGAATTCCTGGAACGCGCCATCGAGCTTGCGCACGAACACCATTTCGCCATCGTGCAGGACTTCGCCTACGCCGGACTTGGCGTGCACGACCAGCAGATCAGCATTCTGTCGCTTCCCGGCGCATTCGATGTGACTGTGGAGGTGTGCTCACTGTCGAAGATGTATGCGATGGCCGGCTGGCGTGCCGGATTCATCGCCGGCAACGACGACATTGTGAGCCATGTGAAGCAGTACCACTACCAGATGGGCTCCATGATCACGGGCAATGTGCAGGACGCCGGCGCCGCCGCGTTAGAATCCGACCAGAGCTGCGTGCGTGAACTGGCGGAACGCTACGCCGTTCGCCGTAAGATCGTGGCCGGAGGACTGCGCGACGCCGGACTGGACGTGTTCGATTCGGACGGCGGCATCTACGCATGGGTGCATGCGCCGGAAGGGGCAACGGGTGAACAATTCGCTGACCTGTTGCTGGAACGGGCGTCCGTGGCGGCTTTGCCCGGAACCTGCTTTGGCAAGGTCGGCGTGGACTATGTGCGGTTCAGTCTGCTCAAATCCGAGGATCAGCTGCGCGAGGCGGTTCGCCGTGTGACCGCCGCGCTGTAAAGGGGGTTCGTTTTCCGGGAAATGCCGTTTCCGCAAGAGATGCGATATGCGTCTGCCTGCGGGACGGCATTTTCATTTGCAACGTTGTCTTCTTGCGATTCCATGCTTCGTTTTTGTCGGTTTCGCGATTTTCCGCCGATTGATAACCGTTCATAAATAAACGCTATGACGGTTCGCACGTTCCATAAGCAACGTCGATAAGGCATGGCGCGTGTTATTTCGAAGGAAAGGGTTAAGTAGGGAGTCAGTGATCGCGTGAACGGCACGCGGCAACGAACCACAACCCGAGGGGGTGCGCACCATGACCAGATTCAATACTCAGCTCGTCCACGGACTGCCGGTCAACGACAACAACACCGGAGCCGTGAATCCGCCGATCTACAACTCGTCCACCTATGCTTTCGAATCGGTCGAGACCATGCCCCGTTGGGATTACGCGCGCAGCGGCAACCCGACCCGCGAGTTCCTGGAGAAGCAGATCGCACAGCTCGAGCATGGCACCCGCGGTTTCGCCTTCGGTTCCGGCCTCGCGGCCATCCACGCGGTGCTGTCGATTTTCCAGCCGGGCGACCGCATCGTCGTCGGCAAGAACATTTACGGCGGCACCTATTCGCTGTTCCACGAATACTTCGAACGCTGGGGCGTCATTGTCGAGGAAGTGGACACGGCCGATTACGAGGCGCTTGACGACGCGGTCTCTGGACGTTCCGGCAAGGGGTGCGCGCATGACTGTCCGGCCAAGGCAGTGTATTTCGAAGTGCTTACCAATCCGCTGCTGCAGGTCAACAACGTGACGAAGATTTCCGAAATCGCCCACCGATACGGCGCGATCTCCATCGTCGACAACACGTTCGTCACCCCGTATCTGCAGCGCCCGCTCGACCAGGGTGCCGACATCGTCATCCATTCCGCCACCAAGTATCTGGCAGGCCATTCCGAAGTCAACGCCGGTCTTGTGGTGGTCAAGGACGATGGGCTGGGTAAGCGGGTCTACTTCGCGCAGAACCGCTTGGGTGGCGTGCTTGCGCCGAACGAATGCGATTCGGTGCGCCGTGGCATCCAGACGCTTGCGTTGCGCATGGACCGTCAGCAGGAGAACGCCCGTGCGATCTCCAGTTACCTGCTGTTGCATCCGCTGGTCAAGTCCGTGCACTATCCGGGGCTCCCGGGGCACGAATATGAGCTCGCCTCCAATGGGCTCAAGGGCGGCGGCGCCGTGCTGAGCTTCGAGGTGGTGCCGGGCGTCGATCCGGGCGACGTGCTCAACAACCTGCATATCTTCCGTCTGGCCGTGTCCCTCGGCGCCGTCGAATCCCTTGCGGAGCTGCCGTGCCGCATGACGCATTTCGAACTTCCGCGTGAGGAGCGTCTGAAGGTCGGTATCACCGATGAGCTGGTGCGCCTCGCCGTCGGCATCGAGGACAAACAGGACCTCATCGAGGATCTGGGGCAGGCGTTCGACATCGCATACGAGAACTATCTCAAGCGCCACGCCGGCGAGGACCTGTTCGCGTTCGCGCAGCACGTGTACGCCTGATTCCCTCAGGGCATCGGATTTCCAAACGCGCTTTCGCGCCCAATAACGTTCAAGGAGTGGACTTATTATGACCGCAGCAACGGAGGACGGCTGTTTCGAGACCAAGGCCATTCACGCCGGATACGATCGTCAGGCGAACGCCGACGCGGTGAGCGTGCCGATCTACGCATCGGCGGCCTTCGACTTGGAGAATGCGCAGCGCGGCGACGCGCTTGCCGGCGGCCGGCTGGACGGATTCGAATACTCCCGCGTGGCGAATCCCACCGTCGATGCGTTGGAACGACGGCTTGCCGCATTGGAAGGCGGTATCGGCGCGGTCGCGTTGTCATCCGGCATGGCCGCGGTCACCTATGCGTTGATGTGTGTGGGTGAAGGCGGTGGACGGATCATCGCCCCGGTGAGCCTGTATGGCGCGTCCGTGGACGCGCTTGGCGATTTTCTGCCGAAATTCGGCATCCATGGCGATTTTGTCAGAGATATCAACGATCTGGCCGCCGTCGAAGCGGCGATCGTCGGTGATACGAAGGCGATCTACGTCGAATCCGTGGCGAATCCCAGCACCGCCGTAGCCGACATCGAGGGGCTTGCGCGGCTGGCACACCGGCATGGCATTCCGTTGATCGTCGACAACACCGTGCCGACGCCGTACCTGCTGCGTCCCATCGAATTCGGTGCTGACATCGTGGTGCATTCGACCACCAAAGGTATCACCGGACATGGCAACGCGCTCGGCGGCGTGGTCGTGGATGCCGGACGGTTCGACTGGAGCAACGGCAAGTTCCCGGGGCTGACGGGCAAGGAACTGGTCATCAGCGACCAGCGTGCCGGCAAGTGGGAAAGCTTCGTCAGCCGTTTCGGTGATCAGGCGTTCATCAAGCGCATCCGCATCAAGTACCTGCGCACGTTCGGCGCGGTGCAGAGCCCGTTCAACGCGTACCTGCAGCTCATCGGTCTGGAAACCTTGGCCGTGCGCGAAAGGCAGGAAGTCGCCTCCGCGCTCGCCATCGCCGAGCACCTGAGGGATCTGCCGCATGTCATGTCGGTCAATTACGCGTCCCTGGACGGGCAGCCGACCTCCGATCTGGCGCGCAAGTACCTTCCGGAAGGCGTGGGCACCATCCTGTCGTTCACGGTGGAGGGTGACGAACGCAACGTGGAACGCATTCTGGATTCGACGAAGGTGTTCTCCTATGTGCCGAACATCGGCGATTCGCGTTCGTTGATCGTCAATCCGACGAAGGTGACGCACCGTGAGGTGCCCGCCGATTATTACGATGCGGCCGGCGTCGGCGACAATCTCATCCGCCTGTCCATCGGCTTGGAGAACGTGGACGACCTCATCTCCGACCTCGACCAGGCGATAGCAGGAGCTTATTAAAAATAGTTATAAAACGATATTTAATTTTGTGAATAGGGCGCATAATCATGTGCCCTATTTCTTTTTTGTGTATGTATAAATAC
>NZ_JBNMKH010000046.1:0-17853 GCF_050874245.1 Bifidobacterium sp.
CGTAGTCGACGGCGGTCTTGAGACCCCTCAAATTGCCGGCGGGGGCCAGTACCTCAGGCTTGTTTCTTGTTTGCACGAATGTTCCTCTTACTCGTAAAAGACCATCAGATATTGTCGTAGATTCACGGGACAGGCGGATGCGAGTGGATTCCGCGTCACATGCCTTGCGCGATGTCGGCAAGCGTGTCCACGGCGTCGGCGAACTCCTCCACAGTGGTGTAGGAGTAGCTCAGGCGCAGAGAGTTATCGGCGGCGAAATCGTAGATGTCGCCGGGGTTGAGCAGCACGCCCCGCTCTGCGGCCAGCTGGAACAGACGCCCCATGCGCATCGGCCGGTCGAAGGTGAGCCAGATGTAGAAGCCGCCATCCGGCACGTTCCAATGGGCGCGCCCGCCCAGTTTCGTACGGAGCGTTTCGAGCGCGCAGTCACGTCGGCGGCGAAGCTCGCGTTTCAACCCGTCGACGTATTCGTCGTACATGCCGTTCGACAGGAATCGTGCGAACGTCCATTGGCTCAGCGCGCTCGCGCCGTAATCCATCTGCATCTTCACGTCGGCGAGCCGTTGCACGATCGGCTCGGCAGCGACCAGCCAGCCGATACGCAGTCCGGGAGCGAGCGATTTGGACGCGCTGCCGAGCGTGACGACCATGCCGGTCTCGTCGAGCGCCTTCAGCGACGGCAGCGGTCGCGCGCCGAAATACAGGTCGCGGTAGGCTCCGTCCTCGATGATCGGCAGTCGGTTGGCCACGGAAAGTTCGATCAGCTCGCTTCGACGTTGTTCGCTCATGGTGACGCCGGTCGGGTTGTGGTTGGTCGGAATGGTGTACAGGATCGCGTTGTCCCTACGACCGCGGGCGTCACGCGACGGCAGATGGTCGGCCGACGTGCCCGCGGCCCTCCCCTGCCGTTCCAGCAGCAGATTCCGCAGCGCGCGCACGTCCAGACCGTCGTCATCCATCGGCACGCCTTCCAAATGCATGCCTGCCGATTGGAACACCTGCAGCGACTTGATGTAGCTCGGGGATTCCGCATACACGGTGGTGCCGGCTGGCAAAAGACTCACGGAAATCATCTGCAACGCCTGCAGCGCGCCGGACGTGACCAGCACCTGGCTGGCCGTGCAGTCGACGCCGGTGGCCCGCATATGCGCCGCGATGGCCTCGCGCAGCTCGGGCAGGCCTTCGGGAGGCGGATAGCCGAGCGAGTCGATCTCATCCGCGGCCTCGCCGAGCACCTGACGCCACATGGCTTTCGGGAACAGCCGTGGATCGAGCTCGCCGGTGCCGATGCGCGTCATGCCCGGCGTGAATTCGTAACGGTTGATGGCCTGGATGGTGTCGTTGTTGGCCTTGAAAAAGCCGGAATCCACGTAATCGGCCCAGTCGGGCGCGCCCGGCAGCATCAGCGACCACGTGTTGCTGACGATTCTGGTGCCCGCGCCATGCCGACCCTCCACGATGCCGTAATCGGACAGTTCGTTGATGGCCGCGATGACGGTGGAGCGGTTCACGCCGAACCATTCGGCGAGCGCGCGCTGCGACGGCAGACGCGAGCCGATCGACCAGTTGCCGCTTTGCACCTGTTCGCACATGTAGTCGACGATCTGCTCGGTGACGGGTTTGCCGGCGTCCCGGTCCGGCTTCCAGCCGATATTCAACGGTGCGATGCGTGCCATATCGTTCCTTGTACCACTGCTCTCCACGTTTGGTTGAGCCAAACTTCGTTTTTTGGCTGGTTGCTCATTATAGCAGCCACCATACAATATGACACTGGTTGCGTTGTTTTACGTGCGATTGCAGATACGCACCAATCGCAAAAACCATAGATTTGGTTGGTTTTGGCTGGGTTGATTACAACCAGCCAAATCTGTTTGGACGGAATACGAGGCGAGCATGGGATTCTTTTTCCAAGGATTGACGTTGGGATTGGCGTATGTGGCGCCGATCGGCATGCAGAATCTGTTCGTGATCGATTCGGCGCTCACCAAGCCGCGTCGCCGCGCGCTGCTGACCGCGCTGATCGTGCTGTGTTTCGACGCATCGCTGTCACTGGCCTGCTTCTTCGGCGTCGGCAAGCTTATGCAGGACCATGCGTGGCTGAAGCTGGGAGTGCTTGCCGTGGGAGGTCTGGTGGTCATCAGGATCGGCGCCGGACTGCTGTTTCCCCGCACAAGCGGCGACGAAGCGAGAAATCAACAATCGCAAGAGAATCCGCAGCCGCAGGGACTCGTGCAACGCATCAGCGCGAAGGCCGGCGGCAACGCGCTGCTGCATACCATCATCACCGCCGGCGTGGTGACGTGGTGCAATCCGCAAGCCATCATCGACGGCACGCTCATGCTCGGAGCGTTCAGCGCGACGCTCACCGTCGGCCAGTCCACGCCGTTCATCACCGGCGTGGAGACCGCTTCGGCGCTGTGGTTCTTCGGCGTCACCCTGCTGGTTTCGCTGTTCAGCCACAGGTTCAGTCCGAGAATCGTCACCGCGATGAACCGCGTGTGCGGCGCGGTGGTGATGCTCTACGGCGTCAAGCTGCTTGCCGACTTCGCGTTCGCGGTGCTGTAGACGCCGTTCGCATCACATCTCAGCCCATCTCAGCCGAGGAAGGCAAGCTCCTCGGGACTGAGCTCGAGCTCGTCCGCCTTGAGCGAGTCGAGGATGGTTTCGGGATGGTGCGCGCCGGGGATCACGAACATGTGATCGCCCTTGGCCAGCTCCCAAGCCAGCACCACGCGCTGGTAGCTCACGCCATGCTTGGCAGCCACCTCGCGGAACGGGTCGAACAGGTGCTCGTCGTACGGATGACGGTAGCCGCCGAGCGGGCTCCAGCACACGAAGGCGAGGCCTTCCTTGGCGCAGTATTCCAGCGTGTCCTGGGTTTCCAGGTGGATCGGGGAATACTGGTTCTGCACGGCCACAAGTTTGTCGCCGAGAATCTCCTGTGCGATTTTGAGCTGTTCGATGCTCACATTGGACACACCGGCCCACTGCGCGACGCCTTGGTCGAGCAGCGCCTTGATACCTTCACAGGATTCGTTGTACGGCACTTCCGGGTCGTGGCGGTGCAGGTAGAGCAGGTCGATCGAATCGACGCCGAGCGCCCGCGCGGACTGCTTGCCATATTCGATGAGATGCTCCGGCTTGCCGTCGCGCGGCCAAATCGGCTTGTCGCCGTCCCATGCGCGGCGCAGACCCACCTTGGTGGCCACGGTGACCTCGTCACGCGGGCCATTCCAGGTTTCCAAGGCCTCGCGCACCAGCTTCTCGCCGGTCTGCTCCTCCTCGCCCGGCGTGTAGTAGGCCCATGCGGTGTCGATGTGGCGGCAGCCGGCGTCCAGCGAGGCGTGCAGAGTTTCGATGCCAACGTCATGCCCGCGGTTGTTCTCGATGGTCAGCGGCATTTCGCCGTGGCCAATGGCGGTGGTATGGAACGGTCCGAGATCACGGAACAGCGTCATATTCTCTCCTTCGCGACAAGGCGCGTCACGACGATATGCCCAAGCCGGACACGCCCGATCCCAAGTTCTTGATCCAATGGAAAAGCCTACCAATCGCCATGGGCGAAAGGCAGGCTTTCCTTGCCGTCCCGTCGAATGACCGTTCCATCGGACGAACGATGACGGCGCATGCGGCTTCACGCTCTGCGGGACGACTTCCGCGGCTCAGCGGCCTCCAAGACCGCCGCCACCGCCGCCTCCACCGCCTCCACCGAAGCCGCCGCCGGAGAAGGAGCCACCAGAGCCGCCCGACGAGGATGACGGCGCCGCCGCGGCAATCGTGGAACTGATCGACGCGAAGCCGGAACTCAGCTGGGAGCCGATATCGCCGATGCCTCCGACGAACCGCGTTCCGCCGAACGGACCGGACATGCCTCCCATGCCAGTCGACCCACCCCACGCATGGGAACGATACGTCCAATATCCGAGGGAATCGTAACCATACGTGTCAAGCCACCGCGGATCGTTGACCTCGGGATACGCCTTGGCGAACTCCCGAGCCACCTTGTCGGAGATGCCGAAGGCGGCCGCATACACCAAGTACCAGTTCCACATCACCAAATCGAGCGCACCACGATCGGAGAAGTTGGAGAAATCCTCCATATAGCGTTTGAGGCCCAGGCATTCGCCCGCGTAGGTCTGTCCGGATTCGGTGAGTCCCTCTTTGCGCCCGGAAGCCAGACAGAACGCGCCAATGCAGACGAACGGTATGCCGAGGCACAGCGCCAACGCGATATTACCGGTGGCGTTGAGCAGCGCACCGGCCAGACCGACGATTATGGACAGGACGCCCATCGGCAGCCACAGTCCGCTGGTGCTTCTGACCGCGTTCAGCTTCAGGAATTCAATATCGCACGCATTGGTGAAATGCTCCATCTCCTGATAGCCGTTCTCCCAATCGGAGCAGGCGGTCTTCATCTGGTTGAAGTCGAACACCGGAGAGCCCACCCGTGCGGAGATGCGGATCAGCAGCTGCAGGCAGGCATCCTCGGACCGGCTCAGCCCCAAGGTTTCCTTATGGGACAGCGCGTCCGGCAGAATCACCAGCGTGGTGGTGGTCGATGCGGCGCCGGCGCGGTTCGGGTCGGAGGAAATCATGCGCGCCATGTCCGCCGCGTTCGCCCGGCTCAGGTCGATGCCCCGATACAGGCTGGACGGCCCCGGATACACGGCGAGCGCCTTCTTGACCACCAGCGCCAGCACCGTTGCCGTCAAGGCGCGCGACGATCGCTCTCCCTTGGCGTCATCCACCACGTCGATCAGATGCGCGGCGGACGCGGGACTGACCTGCGGACGTTCGCGCCAATACTCGATGCCGCCGCGGTAAGTGGCCTCGCGATTCGAGGAGAGCATGCCACGGATCGCCAGCACGCAGCACAGCACGCCCAGCGCAAGGCAGACCAGCCAGCCGGCGACGGTCAGACGCGCCTTGTTCCGCTGGCTGTCACGCCACCGCTTCTCCTTGCCCGCCTCCGTGGATTTGAGCTCGTCCAGGTAATCGCCGGATTCGGCGCGTTCGACGCCGTCCGCACCGTCGTTGTCGAACGCCGCTACGAGGTCGACGTACTGTTCGGTGCGCAGGTCGTCGACGGTGAAATGCAACGTGCCGTCGGCGTCGCGCGACGTTTGGGACGTGGCCTCGGTATGCAGCCACGCCCATGAATCGTCGGAGCCGATACCCTCGGGGAAGCGTACGGTGGCGGTGACCTTGCCGACCGGCACCGGGTTGTCTTCGGGGAACATCTCCCATTGGAGGCTTGTCACGTCGTCATGCCGCGTGGCCATGTCATGGAACGTCATGGACACGTCGAATCTGAGGCTGCTCTGTCTGACGGTGGCGGGGATGTTCCATCCGATTTCGATTTTTCGCTCATCCCCCGAACCATTGGGGTTGAGTCCGTCGGTATTGGAATCGAACGGCTGCGGATAGTTGGAACCGTACGTGGTGTCGGCGATGTACCAGTGTCCCGCATACTCCGAATTCCATTCGCTGTCGGATATGCCGTTCGGCAGTTTCGGATCGATTCGTGTGTACTCCTCGCCTGTGGAGGCGTTCGTCACGGAGATGTCGGTGATGTTCGTCAGATCCTGGTTACGCAGTTTGAAGGTGATGTACAGCTGTTTCCACGGTTTGGCATCGCCGTCGTCGTCCTCGCGTTCCTTCAGCTGGTAGTCCAGATGCTCCGTAAATCTGATGTCGCCGTTGCTTTGCAGCCGGGCGTCGAAATCGACGGAACGGCAGCTCAGATCCGCCTCGTCGCCGGACGCGAAGAACGTCACAAGCACCACGGCGACCACCGCCACGAACGCGACGATTACGGCGACTATGCCTCCTTTGACACGGTCCTTATCCACGTGCCATCACCTTCTTTCCCTCATATCCCACGTATCCACTTACATCGCACGGACCACTCATCTCATCGCCCTCCGAACGAGCCGCCACCGGAGCCGCCGCCACCGCCGTCGAAACCGCCGCCGCCATCGAAGGAACCGCCCGACCCGCCGTCGAAGCTTGAGCCGCCGGAGGATGGCGCCGCATCGACAATCGTGCTGCGCACGTCGGCGAAGCTGGAGCTGAGCTGCGCGCCGAAATCACCATAATTCGCGCTGAACGACGACACAGCCGCGACGCTTGCGCCTATCGCGGCGCCGGTGGATACGTCCATGACGCTGCTGGAATGCAGCGGCATGTACATGTACGACGAGCCGGCATGCTCGTCCAGCCACTGCGGATCGGCCACTTCCGGATATGCCTTGGCCAACTGCGCCATCGCCTTGTCGGCAATGCCGAACGCGGTGGCATACACCATGTACCGGCCCCACAACGTCATATCAAGCACGCCACGGTCGGTGAAATCGCTGAAATCAAGCAGATATCGCTTCAGCCCAACCACTTGGCCGCCATACTTCTGACCGCGTTCCGTCAATGCGTCAAATTTGCCGTACACCAACGAGAACATGCACGCCAGCACGACAGGTACGCAGACGATCGCCGTCACGGCGATCTCACCTCGTCCTCCATACTTCACACCCTGATAAAACGCGAAAACCAAGCCAAGAATGCCGACCAGGCCATTCAGCAATCCCCTCGTCGAATTGACGGCAATCAGATTGTCGAATTCCTTGGAGCAGGCGTCGTCGAAATCCCGCAGCAGTCTGTAGCCCTTGCTGTAGCGTTTGAACGCCTTGTTCATCTGTTTGAGATCGAACACCTGCGCATCCTTCAACCGCGAGGACGCCTTGAGCAGGATGTCGAGCGCCGCACGTTCGGACGAGCTCAGCAGCAACGAGTCGATGTCATCGCGCACGACAGGCATGATGACGATCGTGCTGGTCTTCTTCATCTTGCGTGCGGTCGCGGCATCCGAGCCGAGCATCCCGGCCACCGACGCGGCATCGGTTACGGTCAGGTCGATGCCGTTGTACAGTTTCGCAGGTCCCGGATAGATGGCGATTGCGCCCTTCGACGCGAGCGACATCACGGTGGCGGACATTTGCCGGTTGACCAGCTTGTCGTCGCCTTTGGTCTTGCCGGAACCGAGAATCGCGAAGGACTCGCTCATGACATCGTCCATCCTCGCCGCGGCCGCCGGACTCATGTGGGGCAGGTCGCGGCAGTATTCGATATCGCCTTTGTATTGCGACTTGCGGAAGCTGGTGATACCGAGGTACAGCGATCCCGCAATGAACGCCAGCCCGATCAGCGCCGAGCCGACCCAGCCGGTCACACGCTTGGTGGCTTCATCATGCTGCTCGTCGCGCCACTCCTTCTCCCTCTGGGTTTCGTAGTCGATGAGCTCCTGCTTGCGTTCGCCGCTCGTCTTGCGTACCACGTCCTGCGATTTCGCGACATCGAACATGGCCACGACGTCCAGATAGTCGCCGGACCATATATCGTCCGCAGAGAAGACCAGAGACCCGTTCCTGCCACGTTTCGTGGTGGACGAGTTCCTGGTATGCAACCACGCCCAGGAATTCTTCTTATCGACACCGTCGGGGAACGTGACCGTGCCGGTCACTTTGCCGATCGGCACTCCGTTCTCCCAACCGAACGGCTCCCATTGGAAGGAGACGACGTCATCGTAGGCGGTGCTCACGCCATGCATGGTCATGGACACGTCGAATTTGAGGCTGTCAGCGGATGAGGTTTCCGGAATATTCCAACCGATTTCCACAAACTTCTTAGATGACGATGAATCGGCCTGCAAACCGTCGGTCTCAGGATCGAAAGGCTGAGGATCACTTAAATCAGTGACGTCCACGATGTACCACTGGCCTGCGTATCTGGCGTTCCAATTGGTGACATTATCGGGAAACGCAAAATTGCCTTGGACGTACGTCTCGTTGTTGGTGACGTCCTTCACGCTGATATCGTCGATATTCGTCAGATCGCTGGAGTGGAGCATGTACCGCTGGTACATCTGTTTCCAATCGCGGCCACGGTCTTTCAGCTTCATATCGATATGCTGCGTGATCTTGAGGTCGCCATTCCTAAGCACCGTGGCGTCGTAATCGAGCGTACGGTAGCTCAAATCCGGTTCGACCCTGGCGGACACCAACTTCAGCCCCAGAAAGGCGGCGCCCAATAGCAGTGCCGCCGCGGCCACCGCGGACAGCACGCCGACCAACGCACGTTTGATATTCATATGCTCTCTCTTGGCTCTCTAAGCGGACGGGCCGCGAGAAGCCGACGTACCGCATATGCGAAAAAGGGAGCACCGGCGAAGTATCCATCCCGTCGGCGTTCCCTTTCTTCCGTATGGAAACGCTGTATGGAAATGCTCAGAACTGGACCTGAGGGGCCTGACGGTCCGCCTCGTCGATCTGGAAGTAGGACGCCTGCTCGAAGTGGAACAGTCCGGCGATGATGTTCGAAGGCACGACCTCGATCTTGGTGTTGTACTTCTGCACCACATCGTTGTAGAACTGGCGCGCGTAGGCGATCTTCTCCTCAAGCGCCTTGAGCTGGCCCTGCAGATCCAGGAAGTTCTGGTTGGCCTGCAGCTGCGGATACGCCTCCGCCACCGCCTGAAGGTTCATGATCGCACGGCTGAGTTGATTCTCGGCCTGGATGCGCTGCTGCACGTCGCCGGATTGCGCCGCCTGAAGCGCGTTGGCTCGGGCCTGGGTCACCTGGGTGAGCACCTGTGATTCATGGGCCGCATAGCCTTTGACCGTCTGGACGAGATTCGGGATGAGGTCGGCGCGTTGCTTGAGCTGCACGTCGATCTGCGACCAGCCGTTCTTCACGCGGTTGCGCAACGTGACCAGACCGTTGTAGGCGGAGACGCCCCACAAAATGACCAACACAATGACAACGAGTGCAATAATGCCGAATATCATGAGAAAATCCTTGCTTCTTCGCTTGTTTGGTTGTTTTATTTTCTCATGAGGGCTACACAATTCGGAATTATGTCTATTATTTTGGCATATTCGTAAATCGATTGACGCAAATGTTTGCATAGCATGTCGAATATGAGAAAACCCACCCCTTACGGAGTGGGTTTTCATCAAATCATGCGACAGTCGCGCTATACAACGGCTCAGTCCTCGAACGGATCAAAGTCGCGGCGCACGCGGCGGCGCGGACGCTCGGAGCGCTCCTCGCGATCGGCGCGGTACTCGTCGTAGTTCTCGTCGGCTGCGTAACGCGGGTTGCGGTCATCACGACGGCCGCCACGACGACGATCGGAACGACGGTCATCACGGTCATAGTCACGATCACGATCATCACGATCGGAACGACGACGACGCGGACGATCATCGTAATCGCGGTCGTCACGATCGGAACGACGACGGTCATCACGGTCATAGTCACGGTCACGATCATCACGATCGGAACGACGACGACGCGGACGATCATCACGATCGTAGTCACGGTCATCGTCGCGGTCGGAGCGACGACGACGCGGACGATCATCGTAATCGCGGTCGTCACGGTCATCGGAACGACGACGGTCATCACGACGTCCGCGGCCGCCACGACGGTCATCACGATCGCCACGGTCGCGGCGCGGAGCGGAGGATTCCTGATCCTCGAAGCCCGGGATGGCCAGCGAAATCTTGCCACGGTCGTCGACGCCCTGCACGACCACCTCGACGGTGTCGCCTTCCTTGAGCACGTCCTCGACAGCGTCGATGCGCTCGCCATTGGCCAGATTGCGGATCTGGGAGATGTGCAGCAGGCCGTCGGTGCCCGGAGTCAGGTTCACGAACGCACCGAAGGACGTGGTCTTCACGACCTTGCCGTTGTAGGTCTCGCCGGCTTCCGGCACATGCGGGTTGGCGATCTGGTCGATGATCTGCTTGGCCTTCTCAGCGCCTTTGCCGCCTTCGGAGGAGATGAACACGGTGCCGTCATCCTCGATGGCGATCTCGGCGCCGGTCTCCTCCTGGATCTGGTTGATCATCTTGCCCTTCGGGCCGATGACCTCGCCGATCTTCTCCACCGGAACGCTGGTGGTGATGATGCGCGGCGCGTACGGGCTCATCTCGGCCGGGCCGTCGATGCACTCGTTGATGACCTCGAGGATGGTGGTGCGGGCTTCCTTGGCCTGCTGCAGGGCGGACGCCAGGATGTCGGCCGGAATGCCGTCGAGCTTGGTGTCGAGCTGCAGGGCAGTGATGAATTCGGAGGTGCCGGCCACCTTGAAGTCCATGTCACCGAAGGCGTCTTCGGCGCCGAGGATGTCGGTCAGCGTCTTGTAGATGTGCTTGCCGTCCACATCGCCGGAGACGAGGCCCATGGCGATACCAGCGACCGGAGCCTTCAGCGGAACGCCGGCAGCGAGCAGGGACAGGGTGGAGGCGCACACGGAACCCATGGAAGTGGAACCGTTGGAGCCGATGGCCTCGGACACCTGGCGGATGGCATACGGGAATTCCTCGCGGCTCGGCAGCACCGGCACGAGGGCCTTCTCGGCGAGGGCACCGTGGCCGATCTCGCGGCGCTTCGGGGAACCGACGCGGCCGGTCTCACCGGTGGAGTACGGCGGCATCTCGTAGTTGTGCATGTAACGCTTGGACTGCGGACCGGACAGTGCGTCGATCTGCTGCTCCATCTTGAGCATGTTCAGCGTGGTGACGCCCAGGATCTGGGTTTCGCCGCGCTGGAACAGGGCGGAGCCGTGCACGCGCGGCACGATGTCCACTTCGGCGGACAGGGTGCGGATGTCGCGCAGGCCACGGCCGTCGATGCGGTAATCCTGGGTCAGGATGCGGCGGCGCACGATCTGGCGCTGCAGCTCCTTGAAGGCGTTGCCGATCTCCTTGTCCTTCTCGGCATCGTCCATGTCGGTGAACTCGCCGGCGAGGGTGGCCTTGACGCCTTCCTTGATTTCCTTGATGCGATCCTGGCGCGGCAGCTTCTCGGCGATGGACAGGGCCTCGTCGAGGTCGGCGTGCGCAATCTCGTCGATGCGGTTGTACAGATCCTCGGTGTACTCCGGGAAGAGCTGGAATTCCTTGGTTTCCTTCGCGGCCTTGGCCTTGAGCTCGTTCTGGGCCTCGCAGATCACCTTGATGAACGGCTTGGCGGCCTCAAGACCACCGGCGACGACTTCCTCGTCCGGCTTGGTCTGGCCTTCGTCATAGATGAGGTGCCATGCGTTCTTGCCGGCACCGGCTTCGATCATGGCGATGGCGACGTCGCCGTTTTCGACGACACGGCCGGCGACCACGATTTCGAACACGGCGCGCTCACGCTCGCTCCAACGCGGGAAGGCGACCCACTGGCCGTCGATCAGGGCCAGACGCACACCGGAGACCGGGCCTTCGAACGGCAGACCGGAAATCATGGTGGATGCGGAGGCCGCGTTCAGCGCGACGACGTCGTAGGCGTCGTCCGGGTTGACGGCGAGCACGGTTTCGACGACCTGCACCTCGTTGCGCAGGGTATGCGGGAACAGCGGACGCAGCGGACGGTCGATGATACGGCAGGCCAGGATGGCTTCAGAGCTCGGACGGCCTTCACGGCGGAAGAACGAGCCCGGGATCTTGCCGGCGGCGTACATCTTCTCTTCGACGTCCACGGTCAGCGGGAAGAAGTCGTAGTTCTCCTTCGGGCTGGAGCCGGCGGTGGTGGTCGACAGAATCATCGAATCATCGTCAAGATAGGCGGCGACGGCACCATCCGCCTGCTGGGCGAGACGACCGGTCTCGAAGCGCAGCGTGCGCTTGCCAAACGAACCATTATCGATTACGGCTTCAACAGCCTTGATTTCGGGACCCTCCATAGGGTTCCTCCTTTGTTTTCTTTTCTTGATACCTACTATCGGCAGTCCTCTTCAGCGGACTCCAACCGATTCCTACATGCGTGACGCGGCGTTACCTCCGCCGCTTCCTCATCTCTAGATTCTAGACCTCGTACGCCCCAAACCTTCGGGCTTTCAAACTGTCTGTTCCTCGAACTCGGCTGTCATGCAAAAACGCCCGGGCGCCATAGTGACGCTCGGGCGGAAGAATGTTATCGGCGCAGACCCAGACGCTCGATCAGGGAGCGGTAGCGGTTGATGTCGACGCGCTTGAGGTAATCAAGCATACGACGACGGTCGCCGACCATCAGCAGCAGACCACGACGGGAGTGGTGATCGTGCTTGTGCTCCTTGAGGTGCTCGGTCAGATCAGCGATGCGCTTGGTGAGCAGTGCGACCTGGACCTCCGGGGAGCCGGTGTCACCCTCGTGGGTTGCGTAGGTCTTGATGATTTCCTGCTTTTCCTCAGCCGTAAGTGCCACGGCATCCTCCTTGTATTGCTGCGCGGTGCTGCCGGCCCAATGCCGACGCGCTCTCTATCCGCGGGCGAAACACGCCAAGGGAACATCTTACACGACGGGCGGACCAAAACCGCAGGACAGACGCACACGGACACGCATCGGCAGAACGCCGGTCGGAAACGCGTCTCGTCACGCCATGGACGTCAATATGCCGCCGAACATCACAATGGAGAGAGCGGCCACTTCGATGACGAAGAACAGCAGGAACGACGCCCAGCTGCGCGTGAGCACGTTGAGTTTGGATTCCTTCCTGATACACACCAGCAGGCCCACCCACAGCACCGCGTAGACGGCGACGCCGAAGCCCGCCGCGAGGATGCCGAGATTGGCGGCGTTCGCCAATCCCGATGCCCCGCCGTACATCACGTAGGTGGCGTTCCAGAAATTGAAGCTCAGCAGGCATACGCCGGCGATGAACTGCTCCGCGGCGAGTCCCACCACGAAAACGCCGCCCCACAGCCATTTCTTCGTGTCGGCGACCATCAGCCCAAGTCCGGTAAGCGCCGCTACGGTGACCGTCCAGGAAATCAGCGCCACGCCTTTCGGATCGAGGAATCCGAGATGCTCCACCATCCATGTGGCATCCCTGACCGCGACGACACGTCCCAGCCAATACGGCGCGATCATCGCCACCAAAGCCAGCGCCATGAACAGCGCCCAACGGATCGGATGCGATTTGCGGCGCTCGATGTCGGCCAGGGACAGGTCGGACTGTTCGATGGACGCCGTCGGATGTTTGGAGACGTCGACGGTCTCGACCACGCCGCCCACGACTTCCGTTGCCTTGTTGTCTGCCTTCTGCCCCATATTCGCTCCGTATATCGCTTTTCCGCCGCAATCGCCGTGCCGCGACCGCCACGCCGCTCGTCACGGCGCGTACGGCATATCCAGCGCCCGGCAATCGCATGCCCATATGCGAAAGGCGTGCCTTGCAGCACGCCTTACTTCTTCTCTGACGATGTTCTGGAGCGGATGACGGGAATCGAACCCGCGTAATCAGTTTGGAAGACTGAGGCTCTACCATTGAGCTACATCCGCGCACCATTTTGCGCCGATTTGCATCGACACGAAACGACTCGAGTTATTATACACACTTCCACAACTTTTGCAAGTGGCCGACGCGTGCTTTCAGAATTCGAGCGTCACCACCGCGGATGCGATGGACCCGTCATGGCTCAGGGAGATGCAGACGTCGTACGACGGATGCCGTTCGTCCGAAGGCAATCCAAGCGATTGCAGCATCCTGCGTTGCACTTCAGGCGACAACACGACGTGGGGCACGCCGTGGGAATCGTCAAGTATCTCGATGCGCACCCACGGGAAATCGTCCAGCGTGTACGGATATTCGACCGTGCCGTCGTTTCCGGCATGACGCGAAATCGCGGCGCACCACGCCTTCAGAAACGCCTCCTTGCCCGCCCAGCGGGCCGCCAGATGCACGGCTTCCTCATCATGTTTAATCTGCGCGCGCTGCGCGGTCTGCCATATCTCGCGCATGGAGAACAGGCCGCGCATGCGCGACCCGGGCTCGTCCAACTGTTCGGCGAATGACGGCACATCCACCACGTCATGCCCCAAACCCAG
Organism: Bifidobacterium sp.; assembly: GCF_050874245.1. GTDB lineage: Bacteria > Actinomycetota > Actinomycetes > Actinomycetales > Bifidobacteriaceae > Bifidobacterium. The sequence continues at coordinate 13,855 of NZ_JBNMKH010000046.1, forward strand.
CATTTTTCCGCCTTTCCGAAGGGTCGCATGGAATCGCCCCGAAACACCTTGCCTGCCAATACGACGGCGCATATGACATCGCATATGGCAAAAAGGGGCAATACCCCGTGCAACAAGGTACTGCCCCTCTCTGGGAGATTCATTGGAATCCGTCCGAATCATGGCGCGGGCGGACTCCAATGGGACTGTGCTCAGGCCTCGAAATAGCCAGATGCGCCGAGCCGTGCGTTCGGATCGAGCAGCATGGCCTTCTCCACCTCATGCGAATCGTAGCCGCGCTTGTCCTCATGGAAGCGGCGGTTGTCGATCGGCTCGTACAGGGCGGCACGACCCATCATGCCCTCCTCGAGACGACGCTGGCCGGCAGCCAGGCGAGCGTTGGCACGTTCACGCCACTCGTTCAGCGCCTCGGCGCCGGCGGTGTTGGCCACGGAGGCCTCGAACGCGCCCGGGTTCACGATCGCGGCGAAACCGGAGACATGGCCGAAGCCGAGCGACGTGGCCAGGCCCGCCTTGACGGAGCCGACGTGCAGCGGCTTGCGCAGCCAGACCATATGGTCGTCGCGTGCAAGCTTCGGGTCCACGCAGTCGAGGGCCGCATTCGCCGGAATCACGCCGGACTTGAACAGCTGGGTCAAGCCGTTGACCTGGAAGATGCAGGCGCCGCCCTTGGCATGGCCGGTGAGCGTCTTCTGCGAGATCACGAACAGCGGGTTGCCGTCGGTGCGGCCGATGGCGTGGGCCAGCGTGTTGTGCAGTTCGGATTCGTTCGGATCGTTGGCGTTGGTGGACGTGTCGTGCTTGGAGACCACGGCGATGTCGTCCGGCGTGACGCCGAGCTTGGCGAGGTCGTGCACGAGCTTGGAGTCCTTGCCGCCCATGCCCGCTGCGAGCGCACCCAGTCCCGGAGCCGGGATGGAGGTGTGCGCGCCGTCCGCATAGGAGTGGACGAATCCGACCACGCCGGCGACCGGCAGGCCGAGCTTCAGCGCGATATCGCCACGGGTCAGCAGGATGGTGCCGCCACCCTGGGACTCGACGAAGCCGCCACGGCGACGGTCGTTCGCACGGGAGAAGAAGCGCGCGTCGATGCCCTTGGCGTACATCTCCTCGGAGTTGGCGGTGGCGTTCATGTTGCCGAAGCCGATCACGGATTCCACGCCAATGTCGTCGATCGCGCCGGTGACCACGAAGTCGGCCTTGCCCAGTGCGATCTTGTCGGCGCCCTCTTCGAGGGAAACGGCCGCGGTGGCGCAGGCGGAGACCGGCTGGATCATGTTGCCGTAGCCGCCGATGTAGGACTGCATCACGTGCGCCGCGACGACGTTCGGCAGGGCCTCCTGCAGGATGTCCGTCGGGATCTCGTGGTTGAGGAAGCGGTCGAGGTACAGCTTGCGCATGGAGGACATGCCGCCGAAACCGGTGCCCTGGGTGGAGGCGACCATGGACGGGTGCACCGCCTGCAGGATCTCCACCGGGGTGAAGCCCGCGGACAGGTAGGCGTCCACCGTGGTGACGATGTTCCACAGGGCGATCTTGTCGACGTCGCCGACCATAGAGGCGGGGATGCCCCACTTGACCGGGTCGAAGCCCTTCGGGAACTGGCCGCCGACGGTACGGGTCATGGCCGCGCGGCGAGGCACGCGGATCATGGAGCCGGCGTGGCGGGTCACGTTCCACTCGCCGGATTCGTTGTCCGCGGCGATGGTGGTGTGGGCCTCGTCGAGCTTGACGTATTCCTCGGCGATTTCGCGGGTCGGCACGGAGAAGGTCACGTCGTGGTCCAGGAAGACCTCGGCTTCCTCCTCGTCGGCGCCGTCCTTGTAGTCGTTGCCCATGCCTTCTTCGAACGGACGGATGCCGGAACGCGCCACAACCTCATCGTGGTAGCGTTCGGCGATGTCCTCTTCGGGCACCAGGTTGCCGTCGGTGTCGTACCAGCCCGGCTTCGGGCTGTCGTTCCACGTAAGCAGACCCATGTTCCAGGCCAGTTCGAGCACCGCGCCGGCGGACAGGTCGACCTTGCCGTCGGAGTGGATGCCCAGCTCGGCCTCGAAACGGGTACGGCCGGAGCCCCACGGGCCCAGCTCGCCGACGGAGACGATCACGATCTCGTCCTCCGGACGTGCGGTGACGTTCTTCCAATCGGACAGGTCGACCGGAGCCTGCTGCGGGACGTGCGGGCTCGGCAGCGCCTTGATGAGCGCGCCGGCCTGCTTCGCATCGGATTCCTTGGTCGTGTCGGCAGCCGTTGCGGCGGCCCTCTCGGCGTCAGCCATGGCTTCGGCACGCAGCGCCTTGATGTCGATCGGCTCGGAGCCCAATCCGCCGGTCAGATCCACGTCGAGCGGAGCCCGTACAGCGGCCTCGCGGGATTCACGGGTGGCCAGGTCAAGCAGCTTCACCGCGATTTCGGCGGTGGAGTAGGTCTTCAGACCGTGACGTTCCACGACCTCGACCAGCGGGTCGTTGCCGCCCATCAGGCCGGTGCCACGCACCCAGCCGATCTTCGGATGGGCGAAGGTCACACGGCTGGACCACACCTTTTCGGCGCGGGCGCGGTTGACGATCGCATCGAAGGAGCTCTTCACCTCGCCGTAGGCGCCGTCGCCGCCGAAGATACCGCGGTTCGGGGAGCCTGGCAGGATCACGTGCAGCTTGTGCTGGACGTCCGTGTCGGCGCCGATCTTCGCCAGACCGGTGATTGCACGCTCGACGCCCCACAGCATGAGTCGTGCCTGGGATTCGAACAGTTCGCCCGAATCGGCCAAGGTGCCGTGCACCGGCGGGGCCGCGAACGGGAAGAACAGGCTCGGCTCGTAAGCAGGCTTCAAGATCGTGGTGGTCGCGCCGGAGGTCTTCTTCTGCACGTTGCCGACCCAATCCGCCAATGCGTCCACATCGCGGTAGCTGGAGAGGTTTGCCGGCACAAGCCACAGCTTGGCGTCACCCGCCGCATGCTCGCGGTAGGTCTGCTTGGCCCATGCCTTCACGCTCGGCTTGAAGCTGTGCGAGGTGGCGACCACGGTCGCGCCGCCGGCAAGCAGGCCGTTGACCACCTGCGCGGCGATGGAGTTCGGAGCCACGCCCGTCACCACGGCCACATCGCCTGCGAAACGGCTGCTCGCGGCGTCTTCGGTGGCAGGTTCCAGAGCCTCGGCGGCCACACGCTGGTAGGCGGCTTTCAGTTCAGCATCATCAGTCTTGTCGGCGTACCACTTGGCTTCGGCGGCAACCGCCTTGCCCAATCCGACGAAGCTGCCGGAGAGCACGGACGTGTTGCCATCGTAGTAGGCGCGGGCAAGATCCTCGCGGGCGGACGCCCAGCGATCGTCGAACAGAATGGCCTTGCGGGCGTCGAAGCGCGGCTCGACCTGCTTCGGCCAATCGGAGCCAAGCTCAGCTTCGACGGCGGCGACCACGGCGGCGTTCTCATCGGCGCCGTCCTCGGGTGCCGGAGCGGCGACGCCGAGCTGGTTCAGCACGAACTTCGCGGTGGATGCAAGCACGCCATCGGCACCGGTGACCTTGGCAGCAAAAGCATCAAGAGCGACGGAATCGACCACCGCGCCACCAGCGGCACCACCGGCGCTCGGCATGGCCACGGCCACACCCTTATCGGAAGCGACCTTCTGCACGGCCGCATCGATCAGCGCGTTCGCGGCCGCAGCGTTGGAGGCGGCGTCGGTGGGCAGCGACGCAAGGTCACCGCCACGGGAGCTGGCACCGTCACGGGTTTCGAGCACCAGAGCGGCGACCACGTGGGAGGCCCAGCCTTCGCCGAGCTGCCAGGTGTCGGTTACGCGCTTGGTGATCTGGCCCAGCTTCACGCCGGCGGCACCGAACAGGCCACGCACACGATCGCGCACGATATCGGAAAGCACCGGACCGAAGGCCTTATAGTTCGGGGCGACCTTGTTCACCAGGGCGCTCAGCGCGCTCACGGTTGCTTCGGCGGCACCGTCGACGGACGCCACACCCAGCTCGGAGCTGATGTCC
>NZ_JBNMKH010000047.1:0-17685 GCF_050874245.1 Bifidobacterium sp.
CGTTGCCGCCGATATGGTCGCGCACGTCGATGATCTCGACCCTCGCGCCCGTATGCTCCACGGCCTGCTGGGCCACGGTCAGGCCGAACAGGCCCGCGCCCACGACCACCAGATCGGGATATTCCACCGCATCAGTCATAACAAACAACCTTCCGAAACAAATCAATGCCTATCGCAGATACGCAAACGCACAATCGATGCGTGCGATTCCTCCTCAAGTGTACCCGCGCGTATGGTCGGCACGGCAAGGTCCGGGCATGGTGTAATATAACAAGAGCCTCCGCGTGGCGGTACGTCACCCAATCCCCCCAGGGCAGGAATGCAGCAAGGGTAAGTGGCCTCTTCCGGGTGCGTGGAGGTTTTCTTATATCTTTTTCGGTGCGCGTTCCACAGTAGGGTCGATGCCGTATTCTCGGTGAATATGACCGACGAATTCAAGCCACTGATCCGAGACCCGCAAAAAACCACGAACATACTGCAGCAGCCTATGCCGGTCCCGTCGAAACCGGTGGAACCGCTGTCGTTTCCCGCTGCGGGCGAGGTCGAGTCGGTGCTGTCTCCGCAGGATGTCAGCAAGGGATTGGCGGAAGCTGATCCGCTGACCCGCCATCCGCGGGTGTCCAGCGTCGTGTTGTGCGTGGTGTTCGGCGTGCTGCTGCTGGCCGCGTCCGTCGGCGTCTGGTGGTTGGGCGTGCGCACCATGGACGGCCAAAGCTATGAGGACATCGTTTGGTCGAAATTCAACGATGCTTTGCCGGGATGGCTGGAACCGGTCGTGCATGTCTTCACCGTCTCCGCCGTGGTGATCGCCGTGAGTGTCATCATGTCGGTGATCGCAATAGCCGTGCTGGTCGTCCGCAAGCGGTGGCTGGCCATCGCGCAGCTCGCCGTGTTCGGCGGACTGTGCTTCGCCGCGGCCGAACTGCTCAAACCGTTGCTGCCGCGTCCATATCTCATCAATCTCATGTCGAATCGCAGTAATTCCGCGCCATCCGGACACGTCATCCTCGCCGCCGCGGCCAGCGTGATACTGCTGTGCGCCGTGCCGCGTGCGTTCCGCGCATTGGCTGCTGTGATTGGCTGGATATATACGGTGCTGGTCGGCATGTCGGTGATCGCCGGGCAATGGCATCGTCCGACCGACGTGGTCATGGGTTTGCTGATTGTCGGCGGATTGGCGATGCTGATGCTTGGCGCCACCTTCTCCAACGGCATGGATGAGCCGGGCACGCGCGCCTCGTCCGCGAGCGTGCAGATCGTCGGCAGCGTGATGCTGACGTTTGGCGTGTTGGGCACGTTGTACGGTGCGTACATCATCTGGCAGATTCAGCCGGGACTTGCCATGAGCGCGGAATGGACGAATTCCGGCGCGCATCTTTCCACCATGGTGTTGACGGCCTCCGTGTCCGCTCTGATGTTCGGTCTGACGCTTGCGATGCGGCAGCTGACCGCGTCGCCGTTGACGAAGCTTGGTTTGGTGGGCGCTCCGCCCGCACCGCCGAAGCGTTGAAAAACGGCCGGTTCCGGGTTTGCCGGTGACCTCGCGTCCGGCTTGCCGCTGGCACGCGGCACACGGACGGTTTGCCATGTCCGCTCATTTCATGAGTATTATTGCGTTGCAAACACTAGTAATAAGGAGTGGCTATGGCTACCGGCAGCAAACTCGTGATTGTGGAGTCCCCGACTAAAGCCAAGAAAATCGGCGGATATCTGGGCTCCGGATATACGGTTATGGCATCGGTAGGCCATATTCGCGATCTTGCGCAGCCCAGCCAGGTGCCGGCTGCCGACAAAGCCAAATACGGCAAATTCGGCGTGGATATCGAAGACGGATTCAAGCCGTATTACATCGTGGACGGCAATAAGAAGAAAACCGTCTCCGAACTGAAAAGCGCGCTGAAAAAGGCCGATACCCTGTATCTCGCGACTGATGAGGATCGCGAGGGCGAGGCTATCGCATGGCATCTCGTGCAGACGCTCAAGCCGAAGGTGCCGATCAAGCGCATGGTCTTCCACGAGATCACTCCGGAGGCAATCAAGGCTTCGCTGAATAACACGCGAGACGTCGACAGTGCCATGGTGGACGCGCAGGAGACCCGTCGAATCCTGGACCGTCTGTACGGCTATGAGCTGTCTCCGGTGCTGTGGCGCAAGGTCGGTCCGGGTCTGTCCGCGGGCCGCGTGCAGTCCGTGGCCACCCGTCTGATCGTGGAGCGTGAGCGTGAGCGCATGGCCTTCGTGCGGGCGCCGTATTGGGACGTCACCGCCACGCTGGAAGCGCCGGATGGCGACGGCAACAACGTCGCGTTCGATTCGCGCATGGTATCCCTCGGCGGCCGTCGTCTGGCCGGTTCCAAGGATTTCGGCGACGATGGCAAGCTGACTGCGGCCGGTGCGAAGGACAATGTCGCGCAGCTGGACGAGACGAAGGCGCGTTCGATCGCACAATCGCTGGAATATGCGACGTTCACCGTGGCTTCGATGGAGACCAAGCCGTATCGTCGTCGTCCGGTGCCGCCGTTCACCACATCCACGTTGCAGCAGACGGCCGGCAACCGGCTCGGCATGAGCTCCCGGCAGACCATGCGCGCCGCGCAGGGCCTGTACGAGAACGGTTTCATCACGTATATGCGTACCGATTCGGTGACGTTGTCGCAGGAGGCCATCGCGGCCGCGCGTGAGGCGGTCACCACGCATTTCGGCAAGCAGTATCTGTCCGACGCGCCCAAGCAGTACGCCACGAAGACGGCGGGCGCGCAGGAAGCCCACGAATGCATCAGGCCGGCGGGCGCGCATTTCCGTGACCCGGCCGAAATCGCCAGCAAGGTGCCGGCGGACCAGCTCAAGCTGTACACGCTGATCTGGCAGCGCACGCTGGCCTGCCAGATGGCCGATGCGACGGGTTCCACCGCGACCGTGCGTCTGTCCGCGCCCACCGAGTCGGACGGCGAGGCCATGTTCCAGGCATCCGGCACCGTCATCGAATTCCCGGGCTTCATGAAGGCCACTGGAGAGGGGCGGCGTACCGTAGCCGACGCCAAGAAGAGCGCGGCCGCAGCCGGAGTGAAGGTTAATTCGAAGGCCTCGGGCAAGGGCGATGACAACGCCTCGTTGCCGCCGATGCATCCCGGTGACGAGCTCGCCGCCGTGGACGTTGCCGCGGACGGGCATGAGACTCAGCCGCCGGCGCGCTACACCGAAGCGTCGCTCGTCAAGACGCTGGAACAGAAGGAGATCGGACGCCCGTCCACGTACGCGAGCATCATCTCCACCATCATCGACCGCGGATACGTGTATGAGCGCGGCCGTGCGCTGATTCCGTCCTGGCTGGCGTTCTCCGTCATCAAACTGCTGGAGACCAAGTTCCCGAAGTATGTGGATTACGAGTTCACCGCGGATATGGAGACCGGACTCGACCGTATCGCAGGCGGCCATGAGACCGGCAAGGAATGGCTGACGCGTTTCTATTTCGGTTCCGGCGATGGTGCGGCGCAGTCCGCCGATGAGGCGCACGAGGGCCTGCAGCAGCAGGTGGCGCAGCTCGGCGAGATCGACGCGCGTGAGATCAACACCATCGAGATCGGCGATGGTCTGCACGTGCGCGTCGGTCGTTACGGCCCGTATCTTGAGGACGTGAAGCATCTGGATGCCGAAGGCAATCCGAAGCGTGCGTCGCTGCCGGATACGCTGGCGCCGGACGAATTGACCGTCGAGGTCGGACATGATCTGATTGAAAACCATTCCGGCGGCCCGCGTGAGCTGGGCAAGGATCCGGTGTCGGGCGGCACCGTCGAGGTTCGCAACGGACGTTTCGGCCCGTATGTGGCGCTGGTCATGCCGGAATTGCAGGAAGCCGCCGCTGCCGCGGATAAGGCGGACAAAACGGACAAGGCTGGCAAGACGAAGCGCACTGGCAAGAAGGCCGCCGCCGACCGTCCGAAGATGGCATCGCTGTTCAAGACGATGAGCCCGGAATCGCTGACGCTGGAGGACGCGCTGAAGTTGCTGAGCCTGCCGCGCGTGGTCGGCTCCTATGAGGAGGCGAACGCCGAGACCGGTGAGATGCAGACCGTCACCGTACAGGCCAACAACGGCCGCTACGGCCCGTATCTGACCAAGACCGGAGCCGACGGCAAGTCCGATACGCGTTCACTGGCTTCCGAAGACGAGATCTTCACCGTCGACCTGGAGAAGGCGAAGGAACTGTTCGCTCAGCCGAAATACGGACGCGGTCGTGGACGTGGTGCGGCCAAGCCGCCGTTGCGCGATCTGGGCGTCGATCCGGAGACCCAGAAGCACGTGACTATCAAGGACGGCTTCTACGGCGCGTACATCACCGACGGCGAGACTAACCGCACGTTGCCGAAGCAGTATGCGCCGGAATCGATCGAACCTGCCGAAGCGTTCCGTCTGCTGGCGGAGAAGCGTGCGCAGGGTCCGTCAAAGCGCAGGAGGAAAGCGTCCGGCGGCAAGAAGTCCGCGGCCAAGTCCGCGAAATCCGCGAAGTCGTCGAAGGTGAGCGCGGCAGAGAAGGCCCGTGCGGACCGCCGTGCCAAGGTGCGCGAACTTGCCGACAAGGGCTGGGCGAATACGCGCATAGCGAAGGAGATTGGTTCCACCGCGGCCACCGTCAAGTCGGACGTCGACTGGCTCACTGCCAACGAAGGGTATACCCGTCCCGCCGTCGTGCCCGCACGCTGACGGCTGCTGCTGGGTGCTGTCAGACGCCAGCGGCGCTGTATTTTCGGCGCCAGCCGGTGCATGAATGTCGCACGATTCCGAATTTGGGCGATAATTCGGAAGCGTGCGACATTTTTCGTCGTATGCATACCCCCTAGATGCTGAAAACGGCACGAAAACATGGTACGGGGGTGGCGAAATGTGTCACGATTCCATTTTTCGCCCGAAAATCGGGATCGTGACACATTGCAAACCATGTTTTGGTCGATTCGGCAATTTCAGCCGTCTCGGCCGATTCGGCTGACGTTGTCCGGCAGGGGCGCACGGTACAGTGATGGGTATGCAGGGCATTTTCATTTCATTCGAAGGCGTCGATGGCGTGGGTAAGACCACGCAGGTCGAACGGTTGCGTGCGTACGTCGAATCGCTGGGCCGCGAATGCGTGGTCACGCGCGAGCCGGGCGGCACCGCGTTGGGTGTGGCGATTCGCAGGATGCTGCTGCATGGCGTGGATGCGGAGGATGGCGGTGATTGCGCCGATATCGCCCCGCGTACGGAAGCGCTGCTGTTCGCCGCGGACCGCGCGCAGCACGTCGCGGAAGTGATCGTACCGGCCCTACGGCGAGGTGCGGTGGTGGTCACCGACCGCTATCTCGACTCATCCCTCGCCTACCAGGCGGGCGGGCGCGAGCTGACGCCTGCGGAAATCAAAAACCTGAGCATGTGGGCCACCGGCGGCCTGCTGCCGAAGCGCACGTATCTGCTTGACATGGATCCCACGCGGTCACACGCGCGTCTTCGGCATGCCGAGGACCGCATGGAAGCGGCCGGCGACGAATTCCAGCGTCGCACACGCGCCGCGTTCCTCGACCTGGCCAAAGCCGAGCCGGAACGTTTCCGTGTCATCGATGCCGGACTGACCATCGACGAGGTGTGGGCCCGGATTAAAGCCGATTTCGAAAACGTGACTGCTACTGATGGGAGCATCGCATGAGCGTATGGGATTCCATAGTCGGCCAAACGCAGGTGGTCGAACAGCTCAAAGCCGTTTCCAACGGCGATCCGAAGGCCATAGCGCAGTCATGGCTGATTTGCGGTCCTCCGGGATCCGGTCGATCCAATGTGGCACGTGCGTTCGCCGCAGCGCTCGAAAGCCCTGATCACGGACTGGATGACGAGCCCACCAAAACCACCGAGCAGGTGCTCGCCGGAACCCATCCCGATGTGACTGTGCTGGCCACCAACAAGGTGACCATCGGTATCGACGAGGTCAGGGACATCATCGCCACGTCCGAACAGATGCCCGGTACCGCGCCGTGGCGCATCATCATCATCGAGGACGTGGACCGCATGCTGGAACGCACCACCAACGTGCTGCTGAAGGAGATCGAGGAGCCGAGCGCGCACACCATCTGGCTGCTGTGCGCGCCGAGCGCCCAGGACGTGCTGCCGACCATCCGCTCGCGCACGCGCATCGTCAACCTTGCGGTGCCCACCAATCAGGCGGTAGCGAAATTCCTGGAATCGAAAGGATTCGAGCCGAAGATCGCCGCACGCGCGGCGAGACTTTCGGAAGGCCATATCGGCATCGCGAATCTATATGCCAAGAACGAACGCGTCATGACGGACCGCGACGAGCTCATCGTCGGCGTGCTGGAACTGCATCGCGCGTCCGATGCGGTGCTGCTTGCCGGCAATCTTATCGACAACGCGAAAGCCCAGGCCGAAGCGGAGGTCAATGTCAAGGCAGCCGAAGCCGAAGCTGATTTCCGCCGTGTCAATGGCCTCGATGCGAAGGACCGTATCCCTCCGAAACTGCGTGGCGCATACAATGCGATCGCCAAAAAGGACGAGCTCAAACGGCGTGCCACAAGGCTCACGCGCGACGTGCTCGACCGCGCGCTCAATTCCATCGCCAGCGTCTATCGCGACGTGGCGGTGCTGCAGAACAACGCCGAGGATTCGGTGGGGCTGATCAACCTTGAAAACCGTTCCGCCATCACGGAACTGTCGGTACGTCTCGACCGTGCGGGGGCCGTGCGCCGGCTGGAGGACGTCGCCACCGCGCGTCGCCGGCTTAACGGCAACGGCAATCCGACATTGGTTTTTGAGGCGTTGTTCTGCGCGTTGATTCCCTGATTTTCCGTTTCTTTGTAGGCTTTTCTGGGTTCCTTCATTCCCGGTTTCCGCTTTTGGCGGACCGCAGGCGATTCAGCGGCGGAGCGTCGAGGATTCGCGTGCGATGAGCTTCGGGGCGAGCATGATGCGCGGCGCGCGTTCGTCCACGTCGTACGTTTGTCCGGAAGCCAGCAATCGCAGGCATTCCGACACGATATGTTCGAAAGGTGCGCGCATCGACGTCAATTGCGGCATGGTGGTGCGCGCGATGGGGGAGTCGTGGTAGCCGACCACCAGCACGTCCTCCGGCACGCGGACATCCAGCGCGTCCAGCGCCACCATCACGCCGAACGCGATCGTATCGTCGGCGCAGACCACGGCCTCCGGCTGCACGATCGGTCCGTTGAACAGCCGCATGGCGCAATCGAATCCGCGCTGCACCGTGCATGCGCCGAACCGGTTCCAGTCCTCGTCCGTGGAGAGCCCGTATGTGCGCAGATGCGTGTGGAACATGGCGAAGAGCTCCGCCGATTCGAAGGAAAGCTCGTCGCCGGCCAGGTATGCGACGGATGCGATGCCCTGCTCGGCAAGATGCCGGATGACCGTCTCCATAGCAACGCCTTCGTCGATGCCGACCACGGACACGTGCGGCGAGGTCTGCCGTCCGCCGATCTGCACGATGGGCAATGCGTCCGCGTGGCGATCCAGCGTTTCGGCATGGTCGGTCCCGGGCGCGGGCACCACGATCAGACCGTCCACATGACGGTCGATCAGCGATTCGATGCGTTCCTTCTGCGCTTCCTGCGTGGCGCCGATGCCCAGCAGGAGCTGTTGCGATTCCACGTCGATGGTCGGTTCGATCGTGTCGAGCAGTTGCGCGGCGAACGCTTCCGTGGCGCTGGGAATGACCAGCCCGATGGTTTTGGTCACGTCGCTGCGCAGCGCGCTGGCCGCGTAGTTGACGGAGTAGCCGAGTTGTTTGGCGGCTTCGCGCACGCGCCGCGCGATGTCATCGTCCTTGCCTCGTTTGCCGGACAGCACGCGGGAGACGGTGGCGATGGACACGTCGGCCATCGCCGCGACGTTGGTTATGGAGCTGCCGCCGTCGGCTCTGCCTGCCATGCGCACCATTCCTTTCTAAAACGGGAACCCGGAATCAAAAAGACCCATCAAGAATAGAACGACCGCCCGTCGAATCGGCGGGCGGTCGTAAAACCCTGGAATGTCGGCGACTGAAGCGTCACTCGGCGTTGACGAGGATGTTGGCCAGGTTGTCGGCCACGGCCTCGGCGTTGTCGCCCTCGACGTTGATGACCACGGTGTCGCCCTGCTTGATGCCCAGGCCCATGATGGACAGGATGGAACCAGCCGGGACGGCGTTGCCGCCTTCCTTGGCGATGGTCACGGTCTGGCCGGAAGCGGTGACGGCCTGGGCGAACATTGCGGCCGGACGGGCGTGGATGCCGACCGGATCGTTGATGACGAGATTGCGGACTGCCATGATGGACTCCTTCAATGGTTGGTGTTTGATATTGCGCTTACGCTAGGTATTCGATATTTACACGTCGATGCGTATCGATTTTTGCATATCGATTGCATTTGCGCGGCAATGGCCGGCATCTGCTTTTCTTACGAATAAGTGTAACACATTTCGCTCAACACAGAAAACGTTTACCGGTTTTGTTTTGCGGAAATTTTGTGTATACTGATCGCAGGCTGAAAACGATTTACCGGCGAAGACGGTGGGGATTGTTGCAGTAACTCATGCGCATGGCAGGTGTAATCCTGCAATCGTTTGCGTATCCAATATTTTTTCCAAGGAAACAGGAAAGGGAGTTCCCATGAACATCAAGGGTGTTGGTATCGGTCGTGGCGTCGCAGTCGGCCCGGTCATTCGTATGGCCGCCCCGCTTCCGGAGCCATCGGACGCTCCGCGTGCGGAAGGCGTCTCCGCGGAAAGCGAAATCGCCCGCGTCGAAAAGTCTCTCGCCCTCGTCAACGCCGATCTGAACCGTCGCGCCGAAGAGGCCGCCAACGGAGACGAAGGCGCCAAGCAGGCCGCCCCGATCCTGCAGGCCATCGCCATGTTCGCCTCCGATCCGTCCCTCGCGCAGTCCATCAAGGACCTCATCAACCAGGGCAAGACCGCCGAACGCGCCGTGCTGGAAGGCTTCGCCGCAGTCGAGGACATGTTCCGCGCCATCGGCGGATACCAGGCCGAGCGCGCCGCCGACCTGCACGACGTCGGCCAGCGTGTGATCGCCGACCTCATGGGCGCCCCGGCACCGGGCCTGCCGACCAGCGAAACCCCGTTCGTGCTTGTGGCCGAAGACTTGTCCCCGGCCGACACCGCCGCGCTCGACATGTCCAAGACCCTGGCCATCGTCACCTCCCAGGGTGGCCCGACGTCCCACACCGCCATCCTGGCGCGCGCACGCGGCATCGTGGCGGTCGTCTCCGCCGCCGAAGCCGAAGATCTCCAGAACGGCACCAACGTCATCGTCAACGCGGCCAAGGGTGAGATCACGGTCGATCCGACCGAAGAGGAGATCGCGGCCGCCGAAGCCGCCAAGTCCCGTGCCGCCGCCGCCAAGGAGCTGCGCGGCAAGCCGGGCTCCACCAAGGACGGACACCTGATTCCGCTGCTCGCCAACGTTGGCAAGCCGTCCGACGCCGCGAAGGCGCTGGAATACGGCGCCGAAGGCGTGGGTCTGTTCCGCACCGAATTCCTGTTCATCGGCAACTCCGAACCGCCGACCGTCGAAGAGCAGACCAAGGCCTACACCGAACTGCTCAGCCAGTTCCCGGGCAAGAAGGTCGTGATTCGCATGCTCGACGCCGGCGCCGACAAGCCGCTGCCGTTCCTCACCCCGGAGGACGAACCGAATCCGGCCCTCGGCCTGCGTGGCCTGCGCACCCTGCGCGCCCACATGGACGTGCTCGAAGGCCAGCTCAAGGCGCTCGCCGCCGCGGATGCTGCCACCGACGCCAACCTGTGGGTCATGGCCCCGATGGTGGCCGACCAGCATGAGGCCGACTACTTCGTCAAGCTCGGCAAGAGCTTCGGCCTGAAGTTCGTGGGCGCGATGGCCGAAGTGCCGTCCATCGCCCTCATGGCGGACAAGGTGGCCGACGTGGCCGACTTCGTGTCTATCGGCACCAACGACCTGACCCAGTACACGCTCGCCGCCGACCGCACCCTCGGCTCCGTGGCCAACTACCAGACCGCCTGGCATCCGGCGGTGTTGCGCGCCATCAAGATGATCTGCGACGCGGGCAACGCCAAGGGCATGCCGGTGGGCGTGTGCGGCGAGGCCGCGGCCGATCCGGATCTGGCCGTCGTGCTGGCCGGCCTCGGCGTCAACTCCCTGTCCATGACCCCGGTCGCGCTGGACGACGTCCGCGCGGCCCTCGCCGAAGTCACCTTCGAAGAGGCCAAGGCCAAGGCGGCCGCCGCCCTCAACGGCGACTTCTACAAGCCGGCCGAGTGATTTCCCTTCTTTCCTTCACTCGGCTGTGTCTGGGCTTTGCGGCTGCGATTCCCGCGGCCGCAGGGTTTCGACACATGCATCTGTGCCTATGAGAACGATGTTTCCAAGGTTCTGATAGGCCCTGTTTCCCGGAAACGACCCCGTTTCGTGCGATTGCCGCACGGATGGGGTCGTTTTCGGTTGCAGGCTTTCGGTTTCCGGCGAATCGGACGCGTTGTACATTGGTATGCGCGATACTGGAGATATGAAGATTTCCGCAGATTTCACCGTCATTCCCGACGCGTTCGCCAAGACGGCGCCGCCTGAGAATCGCATCGACGGCACTCCGATCGTTTCCTTCCCCTTCTACATCGACGAGCTTGACCCTGCCGTGCAGTTCCTGCATTGGGAATTCGTCGATCCCGATTCCATTCCGGTATGCGGCTTCCAATGGAACCATTGGGCGCTCGCCAACCTGCCCGTGGACGCGCTGATGTACGATTTCAACGATTCCCACGCATTGGCGATTCCAGCCGATTTCTCCCGCACGGTTTCCGCGATGATTCCCGAAACGGTGCAGGGTCGCACTTCCGCCGCGTCGCCGCTGCTCAAGGGACGCAGCACTGACCCGGCCGTCACCATGCGCTATAACGGGCCGTGCCCGCCTGACAAGGACCACGACTACTATCTGCACGTATGGGGCACCACGGCTCCGCTTGCCGGACTCAACCAGGGCTTCTGGCTCAACGAGATGGAGCGCGCGTTGCGCACCTCCGGCACCATCGCGGACCAGGGCGGCGTCTTCCTGACCGGCAAGGCCTGATCGCAGCCGGCCTTGCAAAACCGGTATCGCACGTGTGCCGCATATCGCCGTGCGAACCGCATGAAACACACGTATAGGCAACACCTATCAGCAACACCATCGAAAGGAATTGCAAACACATGGCATGCACCACGATTCTGGTCGGCAAGGACGCGAGCTACGACGGATCGACCATCATCGCCCGCAATGAGGACAGCGCGAACGGCGAATTCTGCCCGAAGCGTTTCGTCGTCGTCAAGCCCGAGGAACAGCCGAAGCATTACAGGAGCGTGCTGTCCCACATCGAAATCGACTTGCCGGACGATCCGCTGCAGTACACGGCCGTGCCGAACGCTGACCTGAAGGAGGGTATCTGGGGCGAAGCCGGCGTCAATGAGGCGAACGTGGCCATGAGCGCCACCGAAACCCTCACCACCAACGAGCGTGTGCTTGGCGCCGACCCGTTCGTGGAGCTCACCCCGGCCAAGGGCCAGCCCGGTGCCGACGACTACGAGCCGGAAGTGCCCGGCGGCATCGGCGAGGAGGATTTCCTCACCCTCGTGCTGCCATACGTCAAAACCGCCCGCGAGGGCGTGACCCGTCTCGGCGAACTGCTCGAGAAGCACGGCACGTATGAGATGAACGGCGTCGCCTTCTCCGACGTCAATGAGATTTGGTGGCTCGAAACCGTCGGTGGCCACCATTGGATCGCCAAGCGTGTGCCGGACGAGGCGTACGTGACCATGCCGAACCAGCTCGGCATCGACGAATTCGACCTCGACGACGCCCTCGGCGACCAGGAGGAGCACATGTGCTCCGCGGATCTGGGCGAGTTCATCGAACGCAACCATCTGGATCTGGCCGTGGAGAACGTCACCCCGTTTAATCCGCGCGACGCCTTCGGTTCCCACTCCGATTCCGACCACGTCTACAACACGCCGCGCGCCTGGTACATGCAGCGCTTCCTCAACCCGTACGACGAGCAGTGGGACGGCCAGGACGCCGACCATCAGCCGACCTCGGACGACATTCCGTGGGCCCGCCAGCCCGATCGCAAGATCACCATCGAGGACGTGAAGTACGTGCTGAGCTCCCACTACCAGGGCACCCCGTACGATCCGTACGGCATCCTCGGCGACCAGCATTCGCGCCACATGTTCCGCCCGATCGGCATCAACCGTCAGAGCCAGCTGTCCGTCATGCAGATCCGCCCGTACCGTCCGCAGGTCAACCGCGCCGTGCAGTGGATCGCCTACGGCTCCAACCCGTTCAACACGCTCGTGCCGTTCTATCCGAACGTCGACTCCACGCCGAAGTATCTCGAGGACACCACCACGCGCGTCACCTCCGAGAACTTCTACTGGGAGAGCCGCATCATCGCGGCCCTGTGCGACGCCAACTTCGCCGACACCGCCAACGCGGTCGAGCGCTACCAGGAGAAGACCGGCGGCATGGGCCACCGCATGATTGCCGCCACTGATGAGCAGATCGCCCGTCTGGTGGAAGGCGTGTCCGACGAATTCGAGACGGATGACGAAAACGGCGACGTGCAGCCGTTGGAGCCGGACGAGGTCATCAAGGCCGTGCGCAACGGCGAAGCCCGCGACGTGCTCGCCGCTGCCAACGAGACCATGGCCGCACAGATCAAGGAGGAAACCGACAAGCTGCTCGATTCCGTGCTCTACACCACCAGCATGAACATGAAGAACGGCTTCCACATGTCTGACTTCTGACGGTTTCCGCAGGTATCTGCGCATATATGGATTCCGGCTTCCATACGACGTTCGCCGCCGACCGTTCCACATGACGGCCGGCGCGCGTCCGTTGTGCGGGAGCCGGTTTTCCATTGGTAATGCGGGCTTATTAGAATGACCGTTGTCTTTGCTTTTCCGCTCGGGTCTGCGTCGCGCGCAAGAAGCGCGCATCATGCGTATCGCGTGCGCGGCGTAGCGTCCGGCGGATTGCTTTCCCAAGAAAGGAACCCAGTGACCAGCATTGAGGATTTCACCAGCCAGTACGGTCTGGTGCAGAAGATTGATGCGTTCGGCTATCTCGATTACCTGAAGAAGAATCCTGATGCGCCGCGCAAGCATGGCAAGGTCGTCCTCGTCACCGCCGATACCCCGTTGAAGGCGTCCCGCGGCGAAGGCAAGACCACCACTACGATCGCGCTGATCGACGCGTTGCGTGAACGTGGCATCGACGCGGCCGCCGTGCTGCGCCAGCCGAGCATGGGCATCACCGCGGCCGGTTCCAAGGGCGGCGCCTCCGGTGGCGGCAAGGCCTCCCTGACGCACCCGGAGCTGATCGACTGGGGTCTGTGCGGCGAGATGGGCGCCATCGAGGCGGCCCAGAACCTGCTGGTCTCCTTCGCGGAGAAGGCCGTGGACGAGGGCAAGCTGGACACCATCCTCGTGCCGCGCGTCTCCGAAGTGCCGTCCCGCTCCCTGCGTCAGATCGCGGTGGACCGTGGCAAGGGCGACGTGCCCGAGCGTGTGGTGCTCACCCCGACCTGCGAGCTCATGCAGATCGTCGTGCTGTCCCGTTCCATGGATGAGATCTCCGAGCGCGTGTCCAAGATGATCGCCGGCACGAAGGACGGCAAGGCCGTGACCTTCGGCGAATTCATCGACCTGTGGCGCATCACCGGCATCTTGGGCGACGCCGTCAAGCCGGCCAAGACCGAGACGGTGAACGGCTCCCCGGTGTATGTGCATGGCGGTCCGTTCGCCAACGTGTCCATCGGCATCCCGACGCTGGTCTCCGTGGAGATGGCCTGCGCGCTGCACGATGTGGTCATCGTCGAGGCCGGCTACGGCACCGATGCCGGTGCGCAGAAGTGGCTGGACATCGCCTGCCGCGAATACGGCGCCCAGTGGCCGTCCGCGGCCATCGTCGTGACCCGTGCCTCCACGTGGCGCGACGATCCGGACCTGGCCTGGCGTTACCCGTTCCACGTGCAGCGTCTCGAAGGCCTTGACATCCCCACCTTCCCGCTTATCAACCTGTGGGATGGCGAGGACGATCAGATTCCGGCGCTCAAGGCCACGGCCAAGGAACTGGAGTTCCGCGATCCGATCATCGGCAACCTGTACCGTGACGGCGGCGACGCGCTGGCCCCGCAGCTCGACGCGTTCGCTGATGCCGTGATGAACGGTTCCATGCCGGCCGAACCGCACAGCCACAAGGGCATGGCTCTGGTGGAGAACGTGCGTTGGGTGGCCGAGCATGCGTATGGCGTTCCGGCCGATCGCGTGGTGCTGAAGGATGGTTTCGCCGAATCGCTGAAGGCCGCGCAGGAGCTGTGCGCCAGCGCGGGCGTCGATTTCGGTTCGCTCGCTCTGGTGGCGGTGAAGTCCCCGGCCACCATGACCGACAACGACCGCGCTCCGGAAAGCGAGCGCACCGTCACTCTGAAGAAGGTTGAGGTGCATGCGGGCGCCGGTCTGGTGCATGTGAACCTCACCACCTCCCTGACCACTCCGATGCCGAAGATCGTCTGATTCCGGCTTGTGCGAGCTTCAAAGCCGCTGGTCCCGTTCGGGCCGGCGGCCTTTTTGTTTGTACACGTCGTTCGCTGGTTGTTCGCTGGTTGCGCTTATTTGACGAGTAACCCGGAAAATGGTGGCCGAGTTGCGTAAAACGGCTATTTTCCAACGTTTTTTTATTTGACGGTTATTTGACGGTTATTTGACGAATTGCGGTTGACTTCAGCTAAACTGGGTGGAGTCGGATCGCATTATGAGAGCCGAAAGGGTTGGTATGCCGGAAGATCTTCTTAAGCTTGTCGAGCAACTTGTCGCTCGTTCAACGGAATCGCAGACTATTGAATTCAAGCAATCGAATGACGATGCCTTCATGATCGGCAAAGACATTTCCGCTCTAGCCAATGCCGCTGCTGTGGAGGGGCAGGACTATGCCTACATGCTGTGGGGTGTGGATGATTCCACTCACAAGATAGTCGGTACTTCGTTCAATCCGCTTGCGGCCAAGCATAAGGGGCAGGAATTGGAGCTTTGGCTTCGGCTCAAGCTTTCCAAGAACGCGGAATTCAGCTTCATTCCGGTGGAAGTGCAGGGCTGTAGCATGGTGATTCTGCGCATCTGGCCGGCTGCCGGCTACCCGGTTTCCTTCGACGGAACCGAATACGTCCGTTCCGGAACCTCCACGCAGCCGTTGGCTAGGAATTCGCAACGCGAACGGCGTTTATGGGAGGTGACCAAGTCCGAATCGTTCGAGGAGCAGATCGCGGACCAGTGGCTTACCGCCGAAGAAGCCTTGTCGTTGTTGGATTGGAATGTCTACTTTTCGCAGACCAATACGCCGTTGCCGTCCAGCCGAGATGCGATTCTTCATTATCTTGAGGCGGATGGCCTGATCAAGACCTTGGATAGTGGCCAATATGCGATCACCAATCTTGGGGCGCTGCTGTTCGCGACCGATATGCAGCGGTTCCCTACCGTCGCGCGTAAGGCCCTGCGCGTCATCAAGTATGAGGGAGTGCGGAAATCCTCGCCTTCCCGTACCCAGACGTATAGGCATGGTTATGCCGATATGGATGCGATGGTTGCTTTTCTGCAGCCTTGGCTGCCTGAGTCCGAGACGATTGGCCGTGCCTTGCGCGTCACGCATACGGCTTACCCGCCGATCGCCATTCGCGAATTGCTTGCAAATATGCTGATTCACCAGGATCTTACGTCCCGTGGTTCCGGACCACTTGTGGAGATTTTCGACAACCGCGTGGAGTTCTCCAATCCGGGGAATTCGTTGATTCGCGTCGAACGTTTGGTCAACGATCCGCCCGAAACGCGTAATCCGAAGCTGGCGGAGCTGTCACGCCGCTTGCACATGTGTGAGGAGGCGGGGTCCGGCTGGGATAAGATCATCGATTCCTGCGAGGCCGCGCATTTGCCTTCGCCGGTTGTACAGCAATCCGATGGCATTGACAATGCGAGTATGATGGTGCGACTTTCCCAGTATCGGCCGTATGCGGAGCTCAGCATGGCGGAGCGCAGGGATTCCTGCTATTGGCATGCGTGTATCCAGTTTGCGGATGGAACTTGCTTGACCAATTCGTCTTTGCGTAATCGGTTCGGCTTGGACGAGTCATATTCCTCGCAGATCTCCCGTCTGATTCGCGATTGCGTGGATGAGGGTCGGATCAAACCCGTTGATACTGCGGCTTCCAAAAAGAAGATGGAATACATTCCGGCTTGGGTCTGATAGTTACGTTTATTTGACGAGTAACCCGGAAAATGGTGGTCGAGTCGCGCAAAACGGCCATTTTCCAACGATTTTTTATTTGACGGTTATTTGACGGATCTCGGTTGATCAGGTGGGTGGCGGCAATGCGAAGAAGCCGAGATTGCGCCATGAGCGTTGATTGACGCTTTCCAAAAACAGCTAAGTGGCTTGTTTGTGGCACTGAAACGGCGATAGGCCAAGTATGAGACCTGGAATTCCAAGGCCCATACTTGGCCTATCTGGTTTTGGCTGCCATAAGTAGGCGAACTGTCCTACGAGAGAGACATCAATCTGCCATCAATAGCCGAATTGGCGGCTGCCGGTGGAACTTCGTCAGAAGTTCCCACCATTCCATCCCCAGTCGGTGGTGGCGGTGTAGCGGATGTACGTGCGGTCCTTCGGAATGCCGAGTTCCTTGTTCAGCGCGGCCATGATCTGCTCGGTCAGCTTCTCCCAGGCGGAACCCGGCACGGAACGGCCGAACACGTTCACCTCCACATAGGCTGCCGGCTTGGAGTCGTCGCCGCCGAAGTAGATCGGCATATTGTCTTCGAACGGGCACATCAGCCAGCCTTCGGACTTGCCGGGGACTGCGGTGATGGCCTTGCCGTAGGCGGCCTTCAGCGCCTCGCGCTGCTCAGGGGTGGTGGAAACGGAAACATGCGTGTGAATGACTGGCATTGCTGCTCCTTGCAATCGTTGGAAAATAATGTCCTTCGTCACCCAAGTCTAGGTGGTCTGCGTGCGCGTGTTTAATATTCTGTGTGAAAAAACTGATTGAACAGCTGATGAAATTCGGCATTGTGGGCGTGATCGCCTTCATCATCGACTGGGGCATCCTGAATCTTCTGGTCGGCCTGTTCCACATGCATAATGTGCTCGCCGCCACCATCTCCTTTATCATCTCCCTGATCTTCAACTACGTGGCCAGCATGAAGGTCGTGTTCAAGCATCGCGACGATATGGCGCGTTGGATGGAGATCGTCATCTTCGTGGTCGGCGCGGTGATCGGCCTGTTCATGAACGACGCCATCATCTGGATCTCCACGTACGGCATGAACCACGATGCCTACGTGTCGCAGAGCACCGAATACCTGATCCGCACCAACGTGGGCAAGCTCATCGCCACCGCCGTGGTGATGGTGTGGAACTTCCTGACCCGCAAGTGGCTGCTGGACGATACGCACACCAATGCGATGAACCGCTTGAAGAAGCAGGAGAACCGCCTGACTCCCGAAGAGCTGGAGGCCAAGTGGGAGAACAGCTTCTCGCACAAGCTCGGCGTGTGGTCGCTGGAACATACGCCCAAGGGCTGGCCGAAGTAACTCCCAAATAACGGGGTAACGAAAAGCGCGTCCGAATCCATTGCGA
>NZ_JBNMKH010000048.1:0-17550 GCF_050874245.1 Bifidobacterium sp.
GAAACGATGCCGTTCATCGAATCGCGCACTTCCTGCCAGAAGTTCGACGGCTCGCTCTTCCTCTTCCCCTCCACCAGACGGGAATCGCGGCTCGTCTCGTTGCAGCCGCTGTAGGTGAGCAGCGCCTCGTAACGCGCGCGGGTCAACGCCACATAGGCCAGACGGCGTTCGTCGGCGTGCAATCGGCGCCCGTACTCCTCCCGCTGCGTCAGATACAGTTGCGACGGGTCCACCCCTTCCATGTCGTCGATGGGCATGGTCCGCAGAGTGCCGAACACCTCGTCGTCGATGAGTTCCGCATCGTCCAATCCGGCGAGCGCCTCCAGCGGGTCGCCGCCGACGGTCGCGTCGTGCGGGAAGCGTGGCAGGATGTCCGCGTCGGCACGCACCGGTACCGGGACCGCGGATGGGTCCTCCAGCCATGTGTGGGCTTTCTCATGGTATTCCGGCGGTTCCCACACGCCGTCCTTCATGCCGCCTGGATGGTCCTCGTCCATCGTCACGTTCAGACGGTCGCCTTGTTCGGAAGGGAAGACGCCGTCGCGCATGCCGACCACGGCCACGGCGTCCCATTCCAGTCCTTTTGATTGGTGCACGGTCATAAGTATCACGTCGACTGGGGTGTCGGGGGCGGTGGCGTTGTCGTCGGACGCGTCGCGCAGCGAATCCACCCATGACATGAACGCGCGGAGGCTTGGCGCGCCTTGGGCGGCGATTTCCTGCAGATACGTGTCCACCAGGGACAGCATCGCGTCGAGCGGGGATGTTGCGAGTGACGCATCCCGTCCGTTGACGGCGTCGTTTTCGTCGGCTTCGCCGTGCGGATGCCGCATCCGCTCCGCAAGCAGCAGGTCGATGTCTAGGTCGAGCGCGGTGATGGCCGCGCGCACCACTTCGGGCAGCGGATGGCCGACGGCGCGTTGCACCTGTCGGATGACGTCGGCGGCGCGGAGCACGCTGGCCGCGCCCGTTTCGCTCAGCGTGCCGTCGATCAGTTTCGGCAGGTCGCCGCGCAGCAGCACGTCGATCAGGAACACGGCGTTGGGAACTTGGTCTCGGTAGGCGCGCACGGTGGCGCGAATGTCCGCATCGGACGGTTCCGCCTTCTCCTCCACGATGCCGGCCGCGACGAGTGCGCGGTAGCGCTGCGTGGTGTTGAGTCGTTCCGCGATGCCGGCGAGCGCCTGCAGGTCGTCAGCTCCGAGAGCGAACCGTGGCGTGGCAAGCAGCCGCATGAGCGCGCCGCTGTCGGTGTGGTCGCACACCACGTGCAGCAGTGCGATGATGTCTTTGATTTCCGGCCGTTCCAGCAGTGCCGCCTGTCCGACGACGAGTGTGGTGAGTCCGGCCTGTTCGAGCGCGTCCTCGTAGGCGGGCATCTGCGCTTTGGATCTGAACAGGATCACCACGTGCGGGCGATTGTCCTTCCTGCCACCGGCTGTGTCGTCCGCGCTTGGGGTGTGCAGGGCGATCGCGTGTTTGGCGAAGCGCACTATGGCGTCGATTTCCTGGCCGAGTGTGGCGTATCCGAGCGCGCCGAGCGTTCCTTCGGGGGCGGTGTCGGTGTTGGCGAGCGCGGGGACGTCCACTTCGCGCATGAGCGAGCTGCCGGCGCGTTTCGCGGGCAGTCGCAGTGGTTTGGTCAGGTTGTTGGCCGCTTCGAGCACCATGCGCGAGTTGCGTCGGGTGACGGTGAGCGCGTATGGTCTGTCGGCTGCGTCGTGGCCGAGGTCGTGTTGCAGCATGCGGAACGCGCCCGGACTGGCGCCTCGCCATGCGTAGATCGATTGGAATGGGTCGCCGACGGCGTTGATGGCGCTGCGGCGCGCGTCGTCCACGTGGAACAGGGCGGTCAGCAGGGCGGCCTGTGTGGTGGAGGTGTCCTGGTATTCGTCGAGCAGCACGTGCGTGTAGCGTTTGCGGTAGGTGGCGCCGATGGAGGGGAATCGGGTGACGAGTTGGAATGCAGCGATGGTGAAATCGCTGAATTCCGCCATGTTGAGCGCGTGTTTTTCGGCGTTGTAGTCGGCCACGAGGTCGAGCAGGAGGTCGCGTTCGCGTGCCACGTCGGCCAATCGGGAGGCGTTGTGGACGCATAGTTGGTGGCATTGGGCGCGATACGCGCGTTTGCGTTCCTCGAAATCGGCGTCGGATTCCTTCTTCCGCTGTTTCGGCGCTTTGCCGGGTTTCGGTGCGTCGGTGGGCACGTCCTCGTCTTCCAGCGCTTTGGCGACCTGCGCCACGAACGCCTCGTCCCATTCGCGCACACGTGCCACGGCCTCGTCGAAGCTGGAGCAGTCGCCGCCGATCATGGCGCCGGAGATGGCGTTGGACAGGGCGTACACGTTCCTTGCGATGGTGCTGAACGAGCCCAATCCGTCGCCGTCGTCGTTGAAGGACGCGATCTGGTCCATGTGCTTGTCGAGCACGGTGTGGATGAGCTGCATCGCGCCCGCCTCGCTCAATGGCTGGGTGTTCTGGTCGAAGCCGACGAGCAGTCCGTATTGGCGCACGATGGATTGGAAGAACGCGTCGTATGTGGAGACTTCCGGCTTGAGGAAGGCCGCGCGCGCGACGCTATGGCCGTCGCGCCCGCCTTGTTCCGTCTGGTTGCGCGCCACGGCCGCGGAGACTCGCGACAGCAGTTCCGAGGCGGCTTTGCGAGTGAAGGTCAGTCCCAGGATTTTTTCCGGGCTGACGCCCTGTCCAATGAGGGTGATGATGCGCCGGGTCATGGTGTAGGTTTTGCCGGAGCCGGCGCCCGCCACGACGACGACGTCCTCGTAGGATGGGGCTTGGATGACGGCGGCCTGTTCCGGACTGTCGGTGATTTTCGGTTTGGCCGCCATCGCAGCGCTTTTGTTCGTCCGCATGTTCCCGCTCATGCCACGGTCCTTTCGAATATGGTGTTCTGTTCTCCCTGGCAGGCCGGGCAGACGTCCTTGCATCGGCAGTATCCGACGTGTTCCGGGGTGGGTCGCGCGGTGATGCGGGTCGCGCGGCTGGCCGCGGCCGCGTAGAAGACGCGGGCGATCATGGACAGCGACCACACCGCCATGGTCGGACGCAGGTCGAGCAGCTGCTTCCAATGCTCCTCGCTCACCTGTTCCGGCCGTTCGGCTTCGTCAAGGGCCGATATGAAGACCTTGTCGAGGGTTTTCGCGTATTTGCGGGGTACGTAGTCGCCGGCGTTGATGCTTCCGTCGGAGAACAGCGCCTGCTGGTGATATGTCTCGTCGTAGTCGCCGTATGGCGCCGGCGATGTGTGGCCCATGACGTGGAACAGCGCGCTTTGCGTGATGTCGGGCATGGCCGCGACCGCCTGTGCGCCGCGTTCGCCGCCGTTTTCCGGGAAGGCGAGGCCAAGCTGGTAGCAGACGAGCTGCAGGTCGCTGAAGATGTTGCGCCCGTTCGGCGTCTGCCCGGTTTTGTAGTCGATCAGACGCACCTGCTCCTTGCCGTCGGCGGTGCGGCGGTGTTCGAGTCGGTCGATGCGTCCGGACAGGCGCACGGTGAGCCGTTCGCTCATGCCGGTTTCCGGCCATCCGCCGACGAGCGTTCCCATGATGGCGATGAGTTCGCCGCGGCTGATCGGGCTGATGCCGTCGATGGCGTTGTACGCGGCGAGGACGTCGTCGAATCCGAACCGTGCGGCGAACTGCTTTTCCGCTTCGGCGCGTTCCAATGTGCCGACGGTGATGGTCTCGTTGTTTTTGACCGGGTATTCCATGTGGTTTGACCTGACGAAGTATGTGGCGATGTTGCGTAGCGCGTCGGCTGCCTTCGCGTCCTTGCCGAGCGCCTTGTACCGTTCCTCGGGGTCGGCGATAGCGTCGGGGTCGGCGCGCATGCCCTCGTATTGCCGGAGCATCCATTGGGTGATGCTTTCGATGTTGTCCTCGTCGCTCGTTCCGGTGTGGTTCGATGGCAGGTCGAGTCCGGCTTCGGTGGCTTTCTGGGCGACCGCATGGATGATCGAGCCGAATCCGGTGGCCGCGCTGCCCATGCGGGGGCCTGCGAAGCGGTTCTCCAGCATCCAGCACACCGGGCAGGCCCACAGGCTGTCCACCGCGGACGGCGAGAGGGTAACCACATCGGACGGCCGGTTTTCCGTGGAGGTTTCTTCCGGCCGCTCCGATCGCACGGTCATGCCGGAAACGAACTGCCAGCGGTCGGGGTCGGCCGCGGCCACACCGTGTGAAGCCAGCAATGCCAAGGCTTCAGCCGCGTCACGAGCCTGGTCCGAACCGGCCGGTGCGGATGCCAGTGCGCCGCGTGCGGCGGCGACCAGGCCACGCGGGTCCGTCTCGAGTCCCGCGTAATCGCCGGCTCCGCCGACCATCGCGTACACGCGCTTCTCCGGATCAGCATCACGGTCGCGGTCGAACCATTCCGGCAGATAGCCGTACAGGAAGTCGGACGGCACATGGTCGTCGTTCAGGACGGCGCTCACCTGCACACGCTCGTCGGCGCGGGTCAGCGCCACGAGGAAGCTCTTCTGTTCCGAGGCGAGCACCGACGCGAACTGCGCGTCCTCACGGCCGGACGATGTGACGATGTCTTCGGAAAGTCCGCCGTGCAGCATGACGTCGGCAAGCTCCTCACCGCCGAACAGGGTGTTGCGTGGGGTGAGGTTTGGCCATTGGCCCTGCTGCACGGCCGG
This sequence comes from Bifidobacterium sp., assembly GCF_050874245.1. Taxonomy (GTDB): domain Bacteria; phylum Actinomycetota; class Actinomycetes; order Actinomycetales; family Bifidobacteriaceae; genus Bifidobacterium. The sequence continues at coordinate 4,664 of NZ_JBNMKH010000048.1, forward strand.
CATGAACACCAGTTTCCAATGCCGTCCGGCCGCGCCCGCCGGCGTGGTCAATGTCACGGCCTGGTCGATCGGCGCGGTGTGGGCGAGGGAATCGGCTTCGATGGTGAGCGAACGGACCTGTTCGATGAACGCGCCGATGGTGCGCGCGGCCATCATGCCGTCGGACTCGCCGCCGGACGCGTAGCTGAACAGGCGCATCGCCGCGTCGAGCCGGTCATTGGCGGCGCGGCCTTCCGCGTTGTTGCGCAGCGCCATCCTCTGCCACGTCGTGGCTTTGCCGAACGCCCGCCAGACGCAATCGAGCATGTACTGCGGTTCGCGGGACGTCAGACGCGCCTGCGACGTCATGGTGTCGTCCAGTACCTTCCACAGATGCGCGAAGGCGACGGACTGCGGGTCCTTCTTTCCCAATACCGAGGCGATCGCGTCGAGCACGAGGGCCGTGTTCCCTTCCAGCAGCAGGATGTAGAGCGCGTCCACGCCGAAGGGAGGTTCGGCCGTGTCGTCGCCCTTCCCATCACCCGCGCCATCGCCCGCGATCAGACTGTCGTTGGTCATGACCGACGACATGGTCGGTTCGGCGTTCCGAGCCGATTCGCGCGCCGTGCGGAAGCCGGCGACGTAATCGCTCCAATCGGAGATCAGCCGTGGAAGCAGCGCCTTGTCGGACGTCACGGATGATACGGACGCTACGGCATCGGCCTCTGAACCGTCGTCTGAAGCGTCGGAGCCGCCATCCAGCACGGCAGCCAACGATCCGAGCGCGTTCATGGCCGACTCCACGACGGACAGACGTGCCGGACGTTCTCCGGCGGTGGTGATCAGCGGCGAATCCATGATCAGCCGCACGCGGGAGCGGATGTACGCGCCGGCCTCACGCATGCCCATGGACGAAGCGGCGACGCCCCGCCGTTTCAATTCGGCCAGTTCGATCATGGCGAACAGTCCCTGTACGAACGGCTCGTCCTTGAGCGGCCGCGTCACACTCGAATAGCGCACCGGCACGCCGTCGGAACGCAGTCGTTCGCCGAATGCGCGCACGGTGGCGTTGTCGTGGGCGATGACGGCCATGTCGTTCCAGTCGCGGCCATGTTCGAGATGTTCGGTTTTGATCCGCCATGTCACGTCGTTGAGCTCTTCGACCGTGGAACGGTACATCGCGGCGTTCAGGCTTCCGTCGCGTTCCTTGGGTGGTTCGATCGGAGGCATTTTGCCGGGACGTTTCGGCAGCGCGTCGTCCGTTTCCTCCGTGCTGGCGATGGTGAGGCTCACACGGCTCGCCACCACGCCGAGATCGGTGCCGTCGACGGCATGGTCCGGTTCGAGGCGCACCAGACGCGCCCCCAATCGGGTTCGGACCGCGTTGAACAGGTATTCCGGGTATGATCCGCGGAACGTCTGCACCGCCTCGTCGGGATTGCCGACGAGCAGCAGGCGCACGCCACGGCCATGCAGCGCCGACAGGAAATCGAAGCCCGCGAGCGTGGCGTCCTGGAAATCATCGACGATGACGAGCTTTGGCAGGTCTTCCTCCTCCGCCTCGCTCACGGCCGCGGCCGCATCGATCATGAGTCGTGAAGCGTCGAGACGGAACTGGTCCGGATAGGCGTCCCTGACGGCCTGGTCGTATTCGCCGCGCAGCGCGAAGGCGAGCCGCCATTGCACGCGCAGCCGTTCCCGATGCGCGTCGGCCGCTTCTCCCCTGCTGGCGGCACGGGCTATCAGCTCGTCCTCGAGTTCCGGTTTCGCGCCGATCTCGTTCATACGGGCGAGCATGTCTCTGAACTGGTTCGCGAAGGCGTCGGTGGAATCGTCGGCGATCATGCCGGACCAGTCGGCCACCGCGAAGTAGGTGCGCAGCAGCGCGCAGGTGTCGCACTCGTCGCCGCGCTCCACGTGCCCGGTATGCGCAGCGAGCACACGGCGGATGATCACATCCTGCTCGGCGCCGTTGAGCAGTTTCGGCAACGGCTGGCCCGCACGCGAGCACACGGCGGTTATCATGCGGAACGCGGCGGCCGGCAATGTGGTGACCGGACGGGCCTGCGACACCGCGGACAGCTCACGGATCACGGCGTCGCCCAGCACGTCGGCCACCTGCCTGCCGGACACCGTCATCACGGCCCGTTCTCCGCCGTATCTGCGCATCGCGGCGATCAGCGTGTCGAGCGCGTATCGGGTCTTGCCGCTACGGGGTGCCCCCACAACCAGTGTCGCATCGTCGAGATCATCCAAATCCATCATGACTCCCATCCTAACCTGTCGCCGTCTTGCCGGAATCCTCCGACATCGCGGCCGGAATCGTGCCGCACGTCGTCATCTTCTTTGCGGGGACTGTGGGTATGCGTCTCCATATATCATGGGTGGAAGAGTATCGCAGGGCCGATTCGTTTTGCCACGTGCCGTCAAAGACGAATGGAATCCACAGAAGGAAGAAGCATGGAAGCCTCGAGGAGCGTTCCCCCTCAAATTCCCGGTTACACGCTCGTCAGGCGTTTGGGATCCGGCTCCGAAGCCGACGTGTACCTGTACCAGCAGCTTTCGCCGTCCCGCCAGGTGGCCATCAAAATCAGCAAGGGCCGGCTCGATTCGCAGTCCGTCACACGTTTTCGCTCGGAAGCGGATCTCATGGGGCAGATCTCCTCGCATCCCAACATTCTCACCGTCTATGCGAACGGCGTGACCGCCACGGGCAGTGGCTACACCGTGTTCGAATACGCGCCGGGCGGCAATTACAAATCATTCCTCGAACACGACAGGCTCACCGTGGACCAGATGCTCGACTTGGGCATCAGGCTGGCCAGCGCGCTGTTCACCGCGCACCGCCGAGGCATCATCCATCGTGACATCAAGCCCAGCAACATTCTCATCAGCGCGCAGGGCATGCCGTTGCTCTCCGATTTCGGCATCGCCGTATCCGTCTATGGGCGTCCCGGCATAGGCTTCACCATCGCTTGGGCCGCGCCGGAAGTGCTCGCCCAGGGTGGCGGAGGCAAGGAGGCATCCGACATCTATTCGCTGGGCGCCACGCTGTTCGCCACGCTGACGGGCCGGTCGCCCTACGAGTATTTCTATGCCGACCTGCTTGGGGATTCCAAAGGCAAGGAGCGCGCGGAACGGCTCAAAACCATCATTCTCAACGATCCGCTGCCGAAGTTCAACCGGCCGGACATTCCGCCGCAGGTGGAGAGGGCGCTCCGCAAGGCCTTGGACAAGACGCCGGAGAATCGTTTCTACTCCGCGCTGGAATTCGCGCGGACCTTGCAGAACGTGCAATACGAGCTGTACGGCCACATGACGCAGACCATCATCGAAGGAGTGCCGAATTATCCGCGGCACCCGCATCGCCGGCGTGATTCCGGCAATGCCATACCGCAGACGACGCGACGCCCGTCATGGGTGAGGCCCGTCGCGATCGGCCTGTCCGTGGCGGCGGCCCTCGTCGCGCTGATTCTGTCGTTCGCCTTCGTGGTCGCGCCGAACATGGACACGGCCTCCGACGGCAGCACCACGCAGGTGCGGAACCGAGGCGTCGGCGACCCCGCCGGGGATGATCCCGATTCCGCCATCACCGAGGGCGGCGTGCCCAGCGTGCGGGATCTTACGGGAACCTACATTCCCGACGGAGGCAAGGTGAGCTTCACGTGGGTCAACCCCTCACCGGAACAAGGCGATTCGTACGTATGGTCGCCGGTCGGCGATTCGGACAGCGACCCGAATTCGCAAGGCACCGTCACAAAATCGACGCATATCGAGATCGACCCTTCCGATGGGGCGCAGACCTGCATTCAGGTCAGTCTGGTGCGGGCGAACCGGCAGATGTCCGAAAAACCCGAGATATCCTGCGTAGCCAACCAGTGAATCGCATGGCGGCCGAACATCCAAGCGGAACGCGAGCATAGCCGAGGAAGAGCCAGCATATGAGCAAGCATGGGAACGTCGAGAACCAGTCGTCGCAGTCGTACGAACGACGGCTGCGATTCGGATCAATGCTGCGCAGACTGCGTCCGTCCGGCGGACGCCAGTGGATCACACCAATCGTCATGCTGCTTCTGCTGCTCGGCATCGTCGCAGGAGCCGTCATCGTCAGCTCGGTGATGCAACGGCACGTGCAGCTCGACGACGGCACAGTGTGGATCACCTCGCTCAAGGACCGCAAGGCCGCCCGCTTCAACGTGAAAAACAGGGACGTCAACGCCGGCGTCGCCTCCACCGCCGCACGGTTCGACGTGGCCCAGCATGACGGCGACACCGTGCTCTCCGAAGGCACGAAGGCCAGCAACATCGAAGCATCCACCGTCAGCGAGAGCGGCGGCACCACCATCAAATCCGATATCGAAACCGTCATCGGCGGTCACACCGCGGCATTCATCAATGCCAGGACCGGCAACGTGTGGGTGGGTCCGGCCGACGAGGTGAAATCGATGAATCCCACCACCGACACACCGAAGATGAAACTGGGGTCGGGCGGCAGAATCGCGGTGACACACGATGGTGCCGTGTACGGCTACCGTCCTTCCGATGGAACGGTGTTCAGCGTCGACGGGCCGCGTGGCACGCTCGGCAAGGAAGGCACGATCAAGGGCGTGGACAACGCCGAATCGTTCACTGTGATCGGCGGGACGCCGGTCGTGGCCAACGAGGGCAGGATCTTCTGGCCGGAAGGCAGCGCGGACATCGGTTTGCGGGGCAAGACGACATTGCAGGCGCCCTCCACGGACGGCAGGCAGGACGGTTGGGTGGCCGCTTCGACGCCGCGCGGCATCGCCATGGTCGATCTGCGCAGCAGGAAGGCCGCGACGCTTCACAATGGCGGCAAGGGCGAGACCACGCAGCCGGTGTCCACCAATGGCTGCGTGTTCGCGGCATGGGCCCAGAACGCCAACAACTACGTCAAGGTGTGCTCCGCTGGTGACGGTGGTGCGCGTTTCGAATCGCTCGAGGATGTCAACGCCACATCGCAGCTCGTGTTCCGCGCCAACCATCGTCTGGTGGTGCTCAACGACGTGGTCAACGGCAATGTGTGGAATCCCCAGGAATCCACCAAAGTCATCAAAATCCAATGGAACAAGATAGAGACCAAGCAGTCGAAACAGCAGGAGCAGAACAACGACAGCGCCAACAACCAGCGCAACTTCAGCAAGAATTGTTCCTCGCAATCGGGCCAGATCAAGGCCGAGGACGATTCGTTCGGCGCGCGCGTGGGATCGGAGCAGATCCTGGACGTGCTGCGCAACGACGAGCAGACCGACTGCTCCGTGCTGCGTATCACCTCGGTGGGCGCCCCGGACGGCGCCAACATCACCGTCTCCCCCATATACGACGGCAGGTATCTGCAGCTCGACGCGTCGGCGGCCACCGCCGGCAACGTCTCCTTCAGCTATGAGATCTCCGACGGTCGTGGACAGACGTCCAGCGCCACCGTGTCCCTCACGCTGGCCGACGACGATGACAAGGCACCGGCACAGACCGACACTCCTCCGGAAATCGATGTGGAGCAGGGAGCCACGTACACCACCAACGCCTTGGGCAGCTTCTCCGACCCTGATGGCGATCCGTTGACCCTGGTTTCGGCGACGCCGCAGAACACCGACCAGGTGACCGTGTCCACGCGGGCCGACGGCCAGCTGGTGTTCAACGCCGGCTCGATGTCTTCCGGCAGGGCGACCGTCGAAGTCCTGGTCTCAGACGGCCAGCAGACCTGCACCGGCATGCTGTATTTCTCGGTGAAGCCGGCGAACACAATGGCCGCGGTGATCGACCCAGTCGTCAAACAGACCACGCCCGACACCCACACCACCATCGATCTCAAGCCATACGTGCACGGCACTTCCGTCGAACCCGCCCAGCTGATTTCGGTGGAGAATCCTTCCGGCGCGTCCGTCACCATGAACGCCGCCGACATGTCGATCATGTTCAGCGCGTCGAATCCCGGCACCTACTACGTGCCCTACACCATCACGCAGGGATCCATCCCGACGACCGGTCTGGCGCGCGTGGAGGTGCAGGCGGTGGCCGGCGACGCGGCCAAGCCGGTCGCGGCGAACGACGTGGCGCTGCTCGGCGCGGACAACACCGCGATTGTGGAGCCGCTGACCAATGACGTCGATCCGATGGGAGGCGTGCTGTCGGTCACCAACGTCGCCGCGGACGCGCAAAACGGCATCAAAACCGGCATCGTCAGCAACAAGCGCGTCTACATCACGGCACGGCAGGTGCCGACCAAGCCGGTGCGAATCAGGTACACCGTGGCCAACGCGGCCGGATCGTCGACCGGCGTCATCGTATTGCAGCCGCCGGCGCTGACCACGTCGAATTCGGCGCCGAAAGCGGAGAACATCACCGCTTCGGTACGCACCGACGGCGTCGTCTCCGTGGACGTCATCGACCATGTCACCTACTCCGACGGCACAACGGTGAGCCTGCAGAACAATCTGCAGTATGACAGGAGCACGTTCAGGGGACTGGTGTTCGTGTCCGGCGACACGGTGCGCTATCAGGCCACCGACCGGACCGGCTCCTTCCCCGTCACCTACACGGTGAAGGACAATCTCGGCAACGCGGCCTCCGCCACCATCACCATCAACGTGCATCGTAAGGACCCGTCGAACAAGGCCGCGCCAACCCCTTCCGACGTCGAGGCGCAGGTCGCGGCCGGACGGAAGGTGCGGATTCCGATCACCCTCACCGGCATCGACCCGGATGGCGATGACGTGCAGCTGCTTGGCTTGGGCAACAAGGCGCCGAAGCTCGGACGCATCACCGAAGTGGGCGCCACCTATCTCGTCTATGAGGCATACGCCGATTCCTCCGGCACCGACGCCTTCTCCTACGCCGTGGAGGATTGGACGGGACAGCGCGCCACCGCGCAGATCCGCGTGGGCGTGTTCAAATCCGGCAACGATTCCGGCGTGTACGCGCGCGACGACGAGATCACGCTGCGTCCGAACATCGCGGCCACCGTGCCGGTGTCGCAGAACGACATCTCCGGCGACAACACGGATCTGACGGTGTCCAGGGACGTCCAATCGCAAGGCATCGACGACGTCGAGGTCGTCGATAACATGCTGTCGTTCACCACACCGAGGCAGGACGGCACATACTACGTGGTCTACACCGTCAAGGACAAGGCCGGACTGTCCGATTCGGCCACCTTGACGGTGAACGTCGACGCCGACGCGCCCATCGACCCGCCGACCGCCTACGATTACCGTGTCCCCGCATCCGCCACCATCGACAGGAAATCGGTGGACGTGGACGTCTCGCAATGGATAGCCAACCCTTCAGGCACCGCCGACGAGCTTGAGGTGGGCGTCGACCCTTCCGCGGCCGACCATGCTCGCGTCAAGGGCGGAAAAGGCTCCACCACCATCACCGTGGATCTGACCGACGAGGTGCGGGCCGTGCCGTACACCGTCACCAACACGACGTACGGCATCACCTCCACCGCGTTCATACAGGTGCCCGCGTATGGCGTGTTCCCGCCGACCTTGCGTCCGAAGGCGCCCGTGCTGAAGGTGAACGCGCGCGAATCCATCACCATCAACATCGCCGACTACGTGCGCGTGGGCGCGGGCAAGACCGCATACGTGGACGGAGCCGATTCGGTGAGCGCCACGAAAGCGGCCGACGGCGACCTGTACGTCAACGATCAGACGCTGAAATTCACCGCGCCGAAGGACTACGCGGGCCCAGCCTCCATCACCTTCACCGCGGTGGACGGCAAACGAGGCAAGGACGACAAGGTGAAAATCGTCAATTCGGCCGTGCTCACGCTCCCCATCACCGTGATCGGACGCGAGGTGCCGCCGCCGACGTTCTCCTCCTCCACCGTCGACGTGGTGGCCGGCGAAAAAGCCACCACCATCGATCTGACGGCATTGACCCATGCGCCGTCCGGACTATACGAGGATGAGAGGCAGTACGCATACTCCGGCGGCGCGGATTCCGACAGCGTGGACGCCAAAGTGAGCTCCGCGGGCAAGCTGACCGTATCCGCCGAGAAGACGGCCGCACCCGGGACCACGCTGAACGTGCCCATCGCCATCAAATATTCGAAGGGAACCGTGAACGCCGGCGTGACCGTGCACGTCACCGCGTCCAACAGGCCGCTGGCCCGAATCGGCGAGAAGACCGTGAAGATCAAGGCTGGTTCCGGAGGCGAGGTGGATCTGCTGTCCGACGCGTACAATCCGTTCCCCGAAACCCCGCTGACCGTGACCGGATGCACGTCCGACGGCGCCTCGAAGCTGGCGGTGGACTGCCAACCAAACGGCAGGATATCCATCAAGGCGGCCTCCGACATCGGCGCGAGCACCAACAAGGTGGTCGTCACCGTGCGCGACGCCACCAGGACGAAGGAACGCGAAGTGACCGGCACCATCAGTGTCTCGGTGATGGACAGGCCGGACGCGCCCCTGCTGTCCCCCGTGTCCGGAAGCCCACAGGATGGCGCGGTGGACCTGAGCTGGACCGCCGGCTCGACGAACGGCAGTCCGATCACCGAATACCAGGTGACGTGGAACGGCGACGGTTCCGGGGAGAAATCCTGCGGGCAGAAGACCTCCTGCCTCATCGACGGGTTGAAAAACGGCAAGACCTATTCGTTCAAGGTGAAGGCCAGGAACGAGGTCGGATGGTCCAAGGAATCCAACACCGTGGACGGAACGCCCGACAAGATTCCGACCGCGCCGACCAACGTGAAGGCCGAAGCGAACGGCAACACGATAACCGTCACCTGGAAGGCGCCGACCGGCGATTTCTCCGACATCGACAACTACGAAGTGACCTTGACCGGCAGGAACGCTCCCGCGAAGCAGCTGACGGACGCCACCCGAATCGACTTCGTCTTCGAGAACAACGCGATCACGGACGGCGATTCATACACGGCGACGGTGAAAGCGCACAACAAGGTGAGCTGGAGCCAGCCATCCGAAGCCTCCGTCCCGGCCAAACCGTGGGGCAGGCCCGACGCTCCGACGGTTTCGGCGCAGCAGCAGGGAACGGACATCATAGTGACCGGACAGCTCGCGGACGCGCGTAACTCCGGATATGGCACTATCACCTTGGGATTCGCGGGGAAGACCAAAGACCTCCCCTATGGGAGGAACGATATCTATACGTACAGCTTCGCCATGGAGGATGGCTGGTACTACCGCGAGTACAAGCCGACCATCACCGTGCGGACGGACAAGTCCGGGAGCCTGTCCGCGGAAGGGGCTTCGCTGAAACCCAGTGTCAGACCCGGCACTCCGACCGATGTCACGCTGCGTCTTGACAAGAGCCAGAACGGCTGCGAGGCTTCCTGGAAGGGCACTGGAAAATACAGCGGTTTCCTCGTCCAAGTGAACGGCGGTTCCGAACAGGACGTCGGCAGGGACAATCACTTCTCATACGGCATCAGTCCCTGGCAAAGCTGCGGAAAGATTCAAGTCCGCCAATATTTCCAAGACCACGATCATGTCGGTGAACCCGCGACCGGATCCGATGGCACCGTAGGCAACAAAAAGGCGGCCGAAATCACATCCATGCCGAATCTCTGGTGGGACGACAATGAAAAGAACACCCTGCATTACAGCGGGCTTGCGGTCAACGCGTACGGACAACCATACAAGGCGACGCTCACCATCACACCCAAAGACAAAAAAGGACGTTCCTATGAGATCGACTCCCCGCCGAACGTCATCCATGTCGACGACAAGCTGGATGTCGCCGATTCCTATTCATGGAAAATCAGCATCACATCCACGGCGGGGGAACCGAAACTGAATTCCGACTCCGATGAGCGGCAGGGCATCAACGGAACCAGAAAAACCGACCCTCCGCCATCAACGGGCGAGAACAACGCCGGAACGCAATCCCTGAACACACAGGCGGCATGGCGCGGCTCCGAACCCGTATGGTCCAAGGGCCTCGCGTACTACGCGGGACGCTGAGGCCAGCAATCGCAACAATCCGCAAATCACAGCAACCAAGCATTCACATACGCAGCACAACAACAAGGAGCACCCCATGAGCGACGAATTCGACGACACCACCCAGCTGGGTTCCATCGGGCACAATCCGCGAGTCCCCTCCCAACCCTCCATGCCGACGCGGCAACCGCAACAACGAACGACGTTCCCCACCCCCAGCCTGCCACGCATTCCACAGGATGACGAAGACCCGGAAAGCACCATACTGAGCGCGCACAACGCCCAAAACCCGATCGCCGCAGAACCTGTGACGCCATCTGCGAACGATGCGCGCCGGCAGTTCACGCCGGCCGTGCCATCCAGGCAAGCCACGCGACAGACCCCTATTTCTTCCATCTCCCCGACCTCCCCGGTCTTTCCCGCCGATCAGACGGTTCCGACGCGGCCGACGATTCCGGCCACTCCACGCCAGCAGCCACCACGCCAAACCGGAAACTCACCGCTCAGAGGAAAACCATCCATCAGCACGGCCATGATGCCCACACCAAACGAGGACATCGCCGAATTCCATGAGAAGTTCTCCAGACTCGTCGACAACGTCTCCAAGGTCGTGGTCGGCAAGGAGAAGCCGATCCGCCAATGCGCCACCGCCATGGTGGTCGGAGGCCACATCCTGCTCGAAGACAACCCGGGAACCGGCAAAACCCAGCTGGCCCGAGGCCTCGCCAACTCCATCGCCATACCCTTCAAACGCATCCAATTCACCCCGGACCTGCTCCCGTCCGACGTGGTCGGCGTCACCTTCTACGACCAGAAGACAGGCGAATTCGAATACCGCGAAGGACCGATCTTCGCGTCCATCGTGCTCGCCGACGAAATCAACCGCGCCTCGCCGAAAACCCAGTCCGCACTGCTCGAAGTCATGGAGGAGCAGAAAGTCACCGTCGACGGCGTCACCCATGAAACACCCCAGCCGTTCATGGTCATCGCCACCCAGAACCCGATCGAGCAACTCGGCACCTACAAGCTTCCGGAAGCGCAGATGGACCGTTTCCTCATCAAAACCACCATCGGATACCCAGACCATGACGCGAGCGTCGACATCCTGAAACAGGTCAACGTCACCGACCGCGCCTCCACCGTGTCCCCGGTGCTCAGCGGCGACGACGTACTGCGCATGCGCGAGATCAGCAAAAACGTGCATCTCGACGACACCATCCTCGAATACATCGTGCGATTGGTGGAAAGCACCCGGCACAACGAACGCATCCAAGTCGGATCCTCCATGCGAGGCGCGCTCGCGCTGACCCGCTGCGCACGCGTATGGGCCGCCTCCGACAACCGCGGCTACGTGGTGCCGGACGACGTCAAAGACCTCGCCGTGCCCGTCCTGGCACACCGCATCACCCTCACCGCCGAAGCCACCTTCGCGGGAACGACACCCGAGCAGATGATCGAGCAGACCCTTGAGGAAGTCCCCATCCCGACGCTGGGCGCAAACATCTGAATCCAGCCATCCTATGGCCGAAACCGGCCATTCCTCAGCCGAAACCCGGCATACGCTCCCACACAACCTGAAAGGTCAAGGAATGCGGCAATCGCAGACAATGCAACGCAGACGAACCCTCAAACGGTCGCTGCACCGCATCATGCATCGCATCAAACGGCTGGCCACCTCATACGTCTCCCCGCTCGGATGGGCCGTGATGGCGCTCGCCATCGCCGCGCTCGTGGCATTCGGCCTTCTCGGATGGCACGAACTGCTGGCCATGGCCGCGGTGTTCACCACCATGCTGGCCGCCGCGGTCATCCTCTCGCTCGGCAACACATCGTTCAAGGCGACCATCGACGTGTCCGAAAAACGAGTCACCGTATCGGACACCGTGCGGGTCGAAGTCCACGTGGACAATCCGGGACGCACCCCCACAGCCTCGGCGCGCGGCGACCTGCCCATCGGAGACGACCACGAACGGTTCGCCATCCCACCACTTTCCGCCGGCCAATCACGTCAGACGAACGTGGAATTCACCGCCATCTCCCGCGCCGTACTGCCCATCGGTCCCCTGTCGATCCGCAAAGGCGACCCGTTCGGACTGATCCGTCACGAAAAGAAACTCGTCGACCAGATCAACGTGTTCATCCATCCGCAGACCATCATGCTCAACACCCTAAACGCCGGCATCCCACGCGACCTGGAAGGACAGCCGAGCGGCGAAATCGTGGACGACGACCTCGACTTCTACGGACTGCGCGAATACGAACCCGGCGACGACGTGCGCAACGTGCACTGGCTCAGCTCCGCGAAAACCGGCTCGCTGATGATCCGCCAATACGAAGCCACACGCCGCACCGACACCGCCCTGACCATCAGCGTCAATCCGGACGATTACACGGACGCCCGGGAATTCGAACTGGCCGTGTCCATCCACGCCTCCATCGGCGTGCGATGCCTGCAACAGCACCGTCCCGTAAGCACACAGGCCGGAACCGAGCATGCCAAGCCGCGCAACACCACGGAATTCCTCGACGGATGCAGCGCCATCGAACCGAACCCCGACGACAATCCCAACCTCGCCCAGGAAACGCTTGCGAACGCCCCGGACTCGACCTTCTACTTCTTCACCGTCGGCCGGAACAAGGACATCGACTCCATCAAACGCATGGCGCTCGCACTGCCCCGTTCCGCGACCTGCGTGGTGCTGCAGGCCGCGACCGACCAGCCCCGCGCCATCAAACGCTATTCCGACTTCACCCTGGCAACCGTGGGAGACCTCAACGACCTCCCCCTGATCATGGAGGTGCTGGCATGAGCACCACCAATCCAACGAAAAACGTCAATCCGATGGAATCCGCATACGCCACGAACCTCACCGAAACCGGAACCACCACCGGATCGTGGGCCGATTCCACGCATTCGGTCATCTGGATGTCCCGCAACGGCAAATCACAGACACCGACGAATTCCAACCACCC
>NZ_JBNMKH010000049.1:0-16654 GCF_050874245.1 Bifidobacterium sp.
TCAATGTGGCGATTCTCGGCGCGGGCCGTATCGCAAGGCACATGGCGGATACGTTAACGAAAATGGCCCGGGACGACCGTTACCGCGATCTGGTGGCCCCGTACGCGGTCGCTTCGCGCGATGGCGGACGTGCGGCGGATTTCGCCGCGGAATACGGTTTTCCGGTGTCGTACGGATCATACGATGATCTATTGGCCGACCCGAACGTGAATCTGGTGTACATCGCCACTCCCCATAATCTTCATGCCGGGCAGGCGATCGCATGCATGCGCGCCGGCAAGGGCGTTCTGGTGGAGAAGGCGTTCGGCGCGAACACGGACCAGGCACGCGACATGCTGGACGTTTCGGACGAGACCGGCATGCTGTGCACGGAGGCGATCTGGACGCGTTATATGCCGTCGCGCACGATGATCGACGACATCATCGCTTCCGGCGTGATCGGCGAGATACAGGCGATCGACGCTAACCTGTGCTATCCGACCACCGCCAAAGCCCGTATCACCGATCCGGCGTTGGCGGGCGGCGCGCTGCTCGACGTCGGCGTGTATCCGATCAATTTCATCGATATGATCATGCACAACGCGCCCATCGAACGCATCGAATCGTCCATGCGTCCTTACAAGACCGGTGTCGACGCGCATGATTCGATGACGTTCCACTACCGCAACGGCGTGGTGGCCACCGCGCAAAGCTCGATTCTGTGCCATAGCGACCGCATGGGCGCGGTGTGGGGCACGGAAGGGTACCTCACTTGCCGGAACATCAACAATGTCGAGGCGATTGACGTGTTCGACGGCACGCACGCCGTCACCGCGCATTACGATGTTCCCGCGCAGCTTACCGGCTACGAATACGAGGTGGCGTCGGCCGCCCGGGCCGTATTGGACGGGCGTACGGAATGCGATGAGATGCCGCATTCCGACACGTTGCGCATCATGGAGCTCATGGATTCGCTGCGCGCGGATTGGGGGCTCACGTACCCGTTCGAGGCGTGACCGACCGCGCATCGGCCATTTGAACCCGCATGTCGGCCGTTCGAATCGTAGTGTCCGTCCCAATCGCGGCCGTCGGACCGCGGCGGGCACTACGCCGTGACCGTCAAACGGCTTTCGCCGTTCCCGTCCACACGTGAGACGGAGATCCTCGCGTGCACGCGGTCCTTCAGCTGTCCCACGTGCGAGATGATGCCGATGTCACGCGTACGGGCGATACCGTCAAGCACGTCCATCACATCATCCAGGTATTCGTCCGAAAGCGAGCCGAAGCCTTCGTCGATGAACAGCGTTTCCATCGAGATTCCGCCGTTTTCCGCCTGTATCACGTCCGCGAGCGCGAGGGCCAGCGCCAGTGAGACGAAGAAGGTCTCACCGCCGGAAAGGGTGCTTGGTTCGGTGGAACGTTCGGTGCGACGGTCGAACACTTCGATCGGCAGTCCGGTTTTGCCGCCGGCACGTCCCTCATGCGTGCCGAGACGCAGCTCGTAGACGCCGCCGTGGATGTCCTTGAGCAGTTCGTTGGCCCGGTCGAGCACGTCGCGGAATCGTTCGGTCACCGCGAAGGTGACCAGCGAGACTTTTTGCACCGAAGGTGAGTCCTTGCCTGCCGTGGCGAGCAGGGCCATGGTGCGCACAGGCGCGAATTCGGTCATGCCGGAACGCCAGTTTTCCGCGGCTTTGGTGAGCTGTTCCGCGATCCCAGCACGGTCCTCATCCAGGTTGCGGGCGGTCTGTTGCGCGCTGATGGCCTCGTCGCGTGCCCGTGACGCGTCGTCCCGCGCTTCGGCGAGCGCTGTGAAGTCGAGTGATTGCAAGAGTCGCGCCGCCTGCCGCTCTTCCTGCGATTCCCGGGATTCCTGCGATTGCACGCTTTGCGCGCTTCGCACGTCTTCCGCGATTGTGAAGTTCTGCAATTCATGTGGCATTTCGTCGAACAGCTTCCGGCAGACGTCCAGCCGCTCCTCCAATTGCTCGCACGCCCGTTTCATGTCGGCGTCGGCTGCGGCGCATGCCTTGTCGAACGTGTCTATCCGCGATTCCAATCGTTCGATGCCGTTCTCGTCCAGCATGGCGGCGGCCGCCGTCTCATAGTCCGGAAAATCGCTGTTTTCCAATAACCGGGCAACGGCCTGCTCCGCGGTTTCATGCTGTTCGGTCAAAGTGTCGTGTTCGGCCCGCAATGAGACGGTTTTCCGTTCCAATTCGTCGCGTTCCGAGATGCGTTCGGCCAAAGCCTCGGCCTCCCGCGCCTTGTTTTTCGCCTCCGTCTGCCTGCGCATGGCTTTCTTGCGTTCGGCCTCCACGCTGTCCTGCGTGATGCCCTCCGCGGTCTTGGCCGCGGTCGCGGCTTGTTCGGCGGCGGCCTGCGCGGCGGTCCGGGCCTGCGCCAGCGCGTTTTGCGCATCCGTCAGCGTTTTCGCGGCGGTGTCGATCCGTATCCGTTGCGTTTTGAGCTCGGTCTGCCGTCGTTCCAACGCTTCGAGTCCGTCCAACGCGGCCCGCGCGTCCACGACTTCCTGTTCGGCGGCAGCCACATCCAGTCCGTGCGATTGCTCGCGTTCACCATCGAGTCTTACCCGTAGCTTTTCCAACGCCGTTTTGGCGTTCGACTCCTGATCGATGCATGCGGACGCCCGTTTTTTCAACGTTTCGACGGCTTTCTCGCTGAGCACGTCAGCTGGACGAGCCGCCGGATGGGGGTGCGTGGTCGAGCCGCACACCGGACACTCCTGTCCTTCGGCCAGGCCTTCCGCATATCGTGCCGCGCCCGCCAATCGCAAGGATTCCTCAGCGTGCCGAACGTCCTTCTCCGATTCCGATCGCGCCTGCTGTGCCTCCGCATACGCGGATTCCGCGTCCGAAACCTGGACTGTCAGCTTTTGGACCGTCCGCGCATGTTGAAGCACCGTTTTCGCCTGTGCCAGCGTCTCTTCCCGTTGTCCGCGCGCTCCCAGTTTTCCGGCGATTTCCTCAAGTTGCGACGCGACGTCCTTCATGTCCGGCAAGGCTTCACAGGCCTGCCGTGCCTCGGTCTGCGCAGCTTCGCAGGCTTCGACCTCCTGGGACGCGCGCTCCGCCAATTCAGCTGTCTTCTCGGCCTTTCGGAGGTTTTCGGCATGTGTTTCGGCGATTTCCAGCGCCTTGTTCGCCGCCTCCTCGCCAGCGGCCGAGGCAATGGCATCCTGATGCCGTTGTTGCAGCGTTTCCTTCGACTCGAAATCGGCCAACGTTTTCGTGACGGCCATGATGCGCGCGTCACAGTCGTCCAGTTTCGTTCGCAGGGCTTCGCATTCGGCCTGTTTCGCCGCGATCGGAGCAGCCTGCCGGGCTTGGACGATCCGCTGTTTTTCCGCCTCGATGTCCGGTTTGCGGGCTGCCAGCTCATCGGCGTGTTCGCGCACGTCCCGCGTCCGCTCGTACGATTCGCGCAATCCGCATGCGGCTTCGTTGCGCCGTTTCGCTTCGGCCAGCCTTTCATCCGTTTCGCCGACTTGCGATTCCGCCTGTTCCAGCAACCGGCGTGCGTCCGATTCCACGTCCCGCATCGTGCTTTCCAGCTGTTTTACGATGTCGGTTTCGCTGCGGGCCGGTTCGTCGATGGCATCGGATTCGTCCAAGCCCCAACGCCACCCGTCAGTCGGCTCATCCTGCGTTTCCCGAATATCCGAATCGGCGGAAGTCTCAAAATCGGCGGAACCGGACATCTGCGGCCCGACGACAGCCTCCAGCCGCTGCTCGATTCGTTGCGCGTTCTCGCGGGCCGCGCGGATCCGTTCGGTCAATACGGTCCGCTGCCCGTCCACCGTGTCGCCGAACCGTTTGCGCATCGCATCCAATTCGTCCTGGATGGCCTCATATTCCTCCGCGCCAAACAATTCCTTCACCAGATTAGTGCGGTCCTCCGGGCCCATCCGCAGGAATTGCGCGAACTGGCCTTGCGCCAGCATGATGGTCTTCGAGAACTGGCCACGGTTCAGTCCCAACAGCCGCTCCACCTCCACGGCCACGTCACCCGCACGCGAGGTGATCGCGATCGTATGGCCCGGTTCGTCGAGAAAATCGAAATACCGGTCGACGGCAGTCGAGCCAGTAGAGGAACCGGCATCGGACGAACCGTCCGAATCGTCGGCGACGACATCCTTCACAAGCGCCGCGAACGCCGTCTCGCAATCATCCGCGACCCGCATCATCTTGCCGGTCGCGTTCTGCTTCGTCGTACCGTCGCCACGCTGTTTCGGCCGCTCGTATTCGGGCGTGCGGCGTACCGCGTAATAATGTCCTCCTTCCTCGAAAATCAGATGCACGTAGGTTTCGTCGGCCGAACCGTCGAGGAATCGCGAGCGGAGCCTGTTGCGGTCTCCCGCGCCGTTCTTGCCTTCCGTATTGCCGGAGATCGACCCGTACAGCGCGAAGGTGACGCAGTCGAGCAGCGTGGTCTTGCCGGCTCCCGTCTCACCGTCGATGAGGAACATGTGCGATCGGGTGAGCGCCGCGAAGTCGATGGCGTACTCCCCTTTGTATGGGCCGACGCCACGGAATTTCATTGCGATAAGTTTCATTGCGCGACCTCCTTGCCCGCGTTCCCGCGAACCGTTTCCACGGCTTTGCGCAGCACGTCGTTCTCCGCTGGAGAAGGTGTGCGCCCGATCGAATACTCCACGAAATCGCGCAGCACGTCCATTTCGTCCGTCGTCCGCTTCAAATCGGCCATTTTCCGGCTTTCTTGCGATTGTTTCCGCTGCGAGTAGTCGAAGTTCTTCTCCAAAGCGTGTGCATAGGCGCGGTCGATTTTCCGGTATGCGCCGTGCGGAAGCTCCGGCACCTGCGCCGTGACCGACACCCACATGTCCCCGTATCGTTCAGCGAGCGGACCGAGGATCTCATCCATGGTCCCCACGATTCGCACGAATGGCGGTTCGCCGGATTCGACGGGTATGATGCGCGGCTCGGCGAGTTTGCCGTCCGTGAAATCAAGCAGCACCACGCTTTTGCCGTTGCCTTCCACAGGTGGCGTCTGTGATTCGGAGAACGAGTATGCGAGCAGAGATCCGCTGTAGCGCGCCTGTGGGGTGCGGTCCAAATGGAATTGCGATTCGTCCTGCGAGCGTTGCGGGATGGTGATTTTCTGCGGCCTGTGCAGGTGGCCGAGCGCCAGATAGTCGAATCCGGAGTTGGAGAAGAGCTCCGCGGGCACACTGTCGACGCCTCCGACGGTGATGTTGCGTTCCGAATCGGAGGACGTGGCGCCGGATACGAAGGCGTGGGCCATGAGTATGGCGTTCAGTTGAGGGTCCGCGGCACGGCGTGCGGCAAGGTCGGCGGTGACGAGCCGCAGCGCCGCACGCATGACCCCCTCATGCGATCGTGCGATTTTGGGGTCGTCCTGGCGGTCCTTTCGTGAATCCAGCAGCCCCTGCAACGCGGGACGCGACAGGTCGGGGTCAAGATACGGCAATGTGTAGATCGCGAGCCGTCCGCTTTCTTCGGAGCCAACCAGGACAGGAGTGGCGATGTCCTCAATATCGCAGCGCATGTGCACGTTCGGCCGCATCAGCGCGGAGCCGAAGCCGAGTCGCGCCGCGGAATCATGGTTGCCGGACGTGAACACGATCTGGAGCGGATGCCCATTGACCTCCATCAATCCAAGCCGCTGGAATATCTCGTTGAACAAGCGCACCGCCTCGGCGGACGGCCGCGGAGCATCGTACACGTCGCCGGACACGCACAGCACGTCCACCCGTTCATGTTCGATCAACGAAACCAACCATTCCAACGCATTGCGCTGGTAATCCAGCAAATCGATGCCTTTGAACCGTCTGCCGATATGCCAATCGGAAGTATGCAGCACGCGCATGCGTCTTCCCTTTCCCTATCGCATTCGAATCTCCGCACATTATAATTTCCCTTTGCGCGACTTGAAAAAGATGTGAGAGGGAATGGCATGGGACTGCTGAGAACGCTGAAATACATACTGGGCACGGACGACGATACGTCGCAAAGCCAACAGCCACGTCCTTCCTCGCAATCCGCGCGGTCCGCACAAGCCCCGCAATCCGCGCAGCACACGCAACGGACGCAACGCGCAACGCAACCGCATGCCCCCACAGCGCAACAGCCTCATGCCCACGCAACGCAGCCTCGCACCCACGCAACGGCAACGGCCAGCAGGCAGCCCCGATCGCACGACGCCAACGTCCAACGCGGACAGTCACAGAAATCACAGCGAAAGCCGGCGAAGCTCCGTCCACAGCCACTGCTCCCGGCCGAACGAATCGACAAGGCGCGCGCAGTCATCGGCAAAATCGAAAAGCATGATCTGAGCGACGAGCAGATCAGCGCGATCGCCGGCGCGGGCCACAACACCCTCGTGCTCGCGGGCGCGGGAACCGGCAAAACCACCACCATCGTCGGCTACATCGCATGGCTGCTCGCCACGAATCGTGCCACGCCCGAGGAGATCCTCGTGCTGTCGTTCACCCGGAAATCCGCGGATGACATGTCGCAGCGCATCACGGCAAGCACCGGCAAAACGATCCGCGCATGCACGTTCCACAGCCTTGGTCTGGAAATCTGCCGCGCGTCCACCATCGCAGAACGCCCCATCATCGACGGGCATGCGTCGAACGGCGTGGTGCGCGCCACCTTCGAACGGCTGCTCGAACAGGACATCCCCTACCGTCTGCTGGCGTTCAAGCTCATGTCGAAGGAGCTGTTCGGCAAATATGGAACCGCCGCGAAACGTGAGGATTTCCAACTGCCGACGGATGATTACAACTTCAACCAGTACAAGCAGAGTCTCATCGAAAACGCACAGACCATCATCCAGCACATGCGGCAGAACAACATCGGCATCGACGGCATGCGCGAGCTCAACGAGCGGCGCGGCGGCAAGCATGTCGGCCGCAACCGTGAGATGCTGCAACTCGTCGAACCGCTTTACACCGCGTATCTCGACAATTTCCGCACGACGCAGGGCATCGATTTTCCCGGCATGATCATCGACGCCATCCGCTGCGTGCGGCGCAACGACTACCGGCATCCGTACAAATACGTGCTCATCGACGAATACCAGGACATGTCGAGGCCGCGCTACGAGCTGATCCGCGCATTGCGCGAACAGAGCGATTTCACGCTGTTCTGCGTGGGTGACGACTGGCAGTCGATCTACCGTTTCGCCGGAAGCGACATCCATCTCATCCTTGATTTCGCCGAAATCTGGCGCGATTGGGGCCCGACGCGCATGTTCCAGATCACCACCACGCGTCGATTCCGGCAGAGCCTCATCGAAGCGAGCGGAAAGTTCGTCATGCAGGACAAAAACCTGTACGTCAAACATCTGCACAACCCATCGGACAAGAAGGACTATTCGCTGAAAGCGCTTGGCGGAACCACGCAGGAGGAGCGCTTCGACGCGATCGTGGAGCAGCTGCGCAAACTGCCGAAAACCGCGTCGGTGCTGATGTTGGGACGTTATAGAAGCGACCTGAATCTGCTGTCGCGCAACGACCGTGACGAACTGTTCCGAATCGACGAGCATACCGGAAATATCGTTTTCCTTGAGAAGCCGGACATGAGCATTGAATTCATGACCACGCACAAATCCAAAGGCCTGCAACGCGATTTCGTGTTCCTGCTATGCTGTTCCGGCGGATTAAAGGGGTTCCCGAGCGCCATTCCCGAAGAACCGCTGCTCGGCCTGCTGCTGCCGGAAGTGGAACGCATGCCGCACGCGGAGGAACGTCGCCTGTTCTACGTGGCGATGACGCGTTGCAGGAAGAAGCTGTTTTTCGTGGTCGATCAGACGCGACCGTCGCGGTTCATGTATGAATTGCATGACAGGATCTGCCCGAACATCTTCCGTGGTGTGAAGCTGCCTCCGCGATGCCCGAATTGCGGGGAGGCGTTGCGATTGCGTCACGCCGGCTCGGATCCGTCACGCAAGTTCTACGGTTGCACCGGATACCCAAATTGCTGGTTCACCCGGGAATGCAAGTGATTCTGCAGGTTTGCGGGGTTCGTGGAGAACACCCTCCATACCACTCCCAGAATCCCACTCGCAAATCCCCTCGCAACACGGTCACGCCATCCCGCAGCCCTCATTCAAGACACAGCATCCCCACCTACCGTATCTTCGCAACATTCGCAACATATTTGTAAGCATTTGCCGACTTCCGTCGAATGCTTATCGACATTCGCTGAATGCTCGCCGCATATCCGTCTCGTATTTGCCGCGCATTTGTCGCACAATTCCATTTTTCGGCCCTTTTTTAGAATCGTGCGACAGACATCCGGCGCCAAATACCCCCTAATGCCGTTTTCCAGCCCAAAATCACGCGAAAAACGCACTTAGGGGGCACTTGCGAAGTCCGCTTTGTGTCACGATTCAAAATTCCGCCCCAAAATCAAAATCGTGACACATCCGCAACACCCCCTGCCGCGCATTTTGCCGCATATCTACCCAAGTTAAGCAAGCAACGTTTATCCTGGAATCAACAGGATGGTGAAAATGGCGGGACGGAACAACTGGACGCGCGAACAGACCATGATGGCGTTCGCCCTGTACCGAATCCTGCCCTCCGGAAAATGGGACCAGCGCAACCCGACAGTCCGGAAACTCGCCGAGCGCATCCACCGCTCGCCTTCGGCGGTGGCGCTCAAACTCGGTAATCTGGCCTCCCTCGACAAGAACAGGACGACCAAGGGGCTGACCAACTGCAGCAGGCTGGATCGGGAGATATGGGATGAGTACGAGGAACGCGGCGACGCCCTGGTGTTCGAATCCGCCCAACTGCTGGCATCGGCGTTGAACGGCGCGGACGACCGTCCCGGAACGCACGCCGATTCCGTCGTGGAGCGAATCATCGCGCCGCGGATCGGCTACGACCGTCCGGCCTTGGTAACGGAACGGGTCAACCAGCAGTATTTCCGCAACACGCTTGTCCACAACTACCGCGACCGCTGTTGCATCACGGGAATCGCGATCGACCCGCTGCTCGTCGCCAGCCACATCAAGCCATGGAAGGACTCGTCGCCGACGGAGAAGGTGGCCGCCTCGAACGGCCTGTTGCTGAACGCGTTCCACGACCGGGCCTTCGATCAGGGGCTGATCACGCTCGACGACGATTTCGCGGTCCATGTCTCGCCGCACGTCGAGCACACCGAGATCAATGACGAATGGCTGTACCGCTATGAGGGACAGCGCATAGCCATGCCCGCGGTCTGCGAGCCCTCGCGCGAATTCCTCGAATTCCATCGAGAGCATATCTATCAGTCCTAAATCCGAATCACCCCCTACAATTAGTAATCACAGCAATCCCCAACGAGGAGGAACATGTCCAAAGCAGCGAAAACAGTCAAAGCCGTCTGCAGGAAGAACGATAAAATCCTATGCGTTAAAGCACCGGACTCGAACGCGTTGCAGTTCCCATCAGTAGCAGTTTCCAGTTTTCGCCAATCCGATATAAAGCATGCGCTGGAAAAGCTTCTGGAAATTACGCATAACGACGAACTCTCAATCGGCAGAAAACTTTCCGAAGAAAGAAACGCCAACCCACGTTATTATCTTTGCTATTGCGATTATGAAATCGACGTCTTCTCCGATAAGCAGCATCCCATTTGGCTTACCCAGGAAGAAATGGCGCATCATAGGTGGGCTCCCGAAGACCAGAAAATGGCCGATATCGTCATGTCTCCATTTTTCGAAAAGAGCTACACGACTAAAACAGCCATCCAGAGACGCGCCAATGATGCAATCGGCAGAACATTAGGGGAAATCGATTTCAACAGCAGAGAGAATTCCAGAAATAAAAGCTACCCGGGAAATGTAATCGAGCATATCTGGTTCGATCATCCAGCCGACAATATTTCCGCTCCGGATTTTCCT
The DNA here is from genome assembly GCF_050874245.1 of Bifidobacterium sp. GTDB lineage: Bacteria > Actinomycetota > Actinomycetes > Actinomycetales > Bifidobacteriaceae > Bifidobacterium. The sequence goes on from NZ_JBNMKH010000049.1 coordinate 9,880, forward strand.
GAAGCCGAAGTCGAGCTTAAGGTTTCCCCAATCGACATTAGCGGGAAAGACAAAGATTACTCCTACATAGCCGGAGAAAGGCTCGTACTTAATTTCATCAACTACGCCAAGGAAAGCAATGCCGATTTCAAAACAAGTTCATTTTGGAAGAAAAATAGATTCATTGAATTAATCCAATATCTACGACGTATCACCTCAAAAAAAGGACAGCGTGAGAACAAGCGCGAATACAAAATCGAATACGCTCACCTTTTAGCCATGGACGACCCCGCAGAGCCCGACTTTCCGCAAGGCAATCTCATTTCTTTCAGCGAGACAACCATGCTCAGAATCGAACAGGATTGGAACACGATTCATCAGCTCATAGTCGAGAACCGGGCGGATGAACTGACTGAAGGCATGACCGACACCCTTGCGGCATGTACCAAAGGCAAGAATAGCGACCAGGCGTGCAGGCAGAGCAATGGAGTTAGAGCGAAATCCAGAGCCTACTGCTTCAAACAAAGTTTCATGACCTCACTCTTGCAGAGTTATGAGTCCGGCACGTCCGAATCACTTTCCCTCATCAAAGATATCGAGCAATTGCGAAAGAGAAGCTGCGACAGTATCATATTGGATTATTTCAAGTCCTTTAAAGGGCAATCTTTTGCAGAAATCGCCAAGCAGTTCCACCTCACCATACGAAAAGGCGCATCACCCAAGCAAGTTAATTTCATGCTGGTCAAGCATATGCTTGGCCTCAATACAAATAGCTCTGAAAAATTCGATGACGACCTTGATTCACTCAACGCCGAAGAGCTTAAAGGCATTCGAGTCAAAACCCTGCCACTCTTCCATGGAAAGCCTAACCAGCATTTCAAGATTCAGGCTATCCCCGATTTCAACGACATGGTTAACCAAAAATGGGACAGCGAAGGGTGCGCCCTGCATCATCTTCTGGAAACCACCAAATTCCTCATCTTTGTTTTCGACGATCAAAACACTGATAAAGACGACAAAAATCCCGAAAACATCTACTTCAGGGGAGCCGCCTTCTGGTATATGCCCGCGTCCGATATTGATATCGCTAGGCAAGTCTGGGAAGAAGACGCCGAGAAACTTAGGAACGGAGTCACCTTGAACTACAAGGGCAGACGAGTTTACAACAACTTCGTTAAAGCCGCGGCGCATCGTGTCATTCACATGCGGCCCGATGCAAGCGTAGCGCAGTACAGTGCTCCCGCTCTCAAACAGACGAACTCACGCAAGCTGCCCGCAAAGGCGCACTGGATAAACAGGCCGGAAGACCACGAACGCTATACGGAAGAATACATAACCAAGCAGGCATGGTGGATCAACAATGACTATCTCTACAATCAAATCAAAGACAATCTGTAGCGGTGATGACGGTGAGTATTTGAATTTTCAAGACTACTGATTATTCCCTTTCAAAGCCACCGTTATTGCCGAAAAAGGCCAGTGGCGGACCATTCCAAGGCCGCTGGCCTTCTTTTGGCGCAATAACGGTGGCCTTGAAAACTACAAACACTCACCTTGCTTCGAGGTCTGGCTGCTAGACCACGTACAGGTTTGCCCGTCAAGTTACACACTGACACCCGACGTCGAATCAGCTACAGCAAAAGCTGGCATTGTCGGCGGAAACCGTAACAAATACATCAAAACCGAACTCATTGACAGAGAACAACTCGATGCTGCTATGCACAACGTAACCCGTCACAATACAGTGGGAAACAGTCAGGGACGTAATAGACTCACACCTAATCATAAGCAAGAATATGCCCCTTTGAATCGAGATACCGAAAATAATCGAGACGCTGCAACAGGTTTCAGACTTAACAGCACTGCATCCAAGAGTTCTCAGGTATGATTTGAAGGCATTCCTGCTTGGTTTTCCTAGAGAAAAATCAGGCAGGAATGCCTTCCTCATATACCCCCAACGCTGAAAATTAATTTCAACAAAACCATGAAACATAAATCTGCAACCCGTCACAAGCAACATCGCAATCCTTCATATCAGAATCGATGCAAGTCTCCCCATCCATCTAAAGGCAATCAGGTAATAAAGCACAAGCTTTGCGACATGATTCATTCTTTTTTCGAGCAATGGGGCTCTGCTACGCAAGCCCTGGCGGCAATAGCTACTTGCATCTCTTTAATTTGGACTTTTCAAGCATATAACCACACGTTGTATGAAGATAGCCAAGCGAATAAAGTATCCGCCTGGCTATCTCTCAAGGCACCAGACAACGATCCATATAGAGATGGACAAAGACAATGGGTGAATATTAGAAACAGCTCGACTCAAAGCGTATACAATGTGGTCATTTCGTCAGGTGTAATCTTTGGCGCAGGCGATGCATCGGGCAAAGGACGCGAACACGCATCAGTCATTGCAACACTGCCGCCCGGGGAATACCAAGTTGATATCCCTCATCTCGATTTTGGCATGAGCAAGGAATTCGCTGCCGTCATCAGTTTCACCGATACAACCGGACAATCCTGGGTAAGAGATGCGAACGGCAAGCTAAGTAAAATCAAGCAAAACCCTTATGAATACATGGAAACCGGGTTGCCTCCGGAGCTAACCACACCTATTCCCGTGCATGATGCATAGACTAGGAAAACCATAGACAGCCAATCAAAACATACTATGGCCTAAAAATTCAGCAATTGAGGCTCCACCTGCATTCTCAAATCTTCAAAATCACGTTTAGGAGACACTCTCTATTCCGGCGCCGGTAACCGTATAAACGTGCAATGCCATCGCTTTAAGAACGTCCCTCTCAATAAGCACATTCACAGGCCGCTCTCTCAGTTTCCCCGAAAAAGCAAACCGAATCAGGCTATTGGGCGTCCCCAACAACTGCTTACTATTTGGGTTCCTTCGAATCTCCTCGGCACGTTCCATCAGCAAAGCCTCATTCCAGCCACAACGGTTAAGATATCGTTGGACTTTCGACCGTTCCACAAGGACGCATTCCACTTCCTTGAAATTGCCTGGGGTCATTTCACCCAATGGAATTTTCTTCAACTGCTTCGTCCGAACGTCCCATGTCTTAATCCACATCAACAGATATCGATTCGTCTCAGCATTGGAGTTGTAGAGCCATCCAGGCACCGGATCGCGATGACCACTCTGCAACGATGACAGTTCAAACGAAAACGTCCTAAGGTCTTGATTAATCCAATGCAGAGCGGCTTTCTCATCAATGACAATGTGATTGTCATGATAGTCGACGATTACATCCATTCCCCTGAGCTGTCGGCTCCTATCCCGCACTCGCTCATACTCAAAAGCAGCATCCTGACGATGTAGCACCTCGTAAAAATGTTCGTCGAGAAAGTCACCTAGCGCACGTTCGGCAATGCTGTCGCTCATCCGTAAACTCGCAACCACTACGCATCCTTTCAAATTTGGTTTTCACGAATCAGCTTCGCCACATACCGTCGATCGAGCCAGAAGCATTGCTTGGTAATCGATTCGCCGTTAGGTAGACGCACCACATCATCGCTATTCTGCCCTTTTGGCCTTAGATGGCAAACGCCGTTGAAACTTGCGCCAGGCAGCAAATTGGTTCCCCGTCCATAGTGGACGGATCCGCCACTCAGCATCAATTCATGTAGCCGTTCCCAAACCGGATGAACATACCGTTCGATGTCTTTCTCCGGCATATTCCAGAGAAATCCACCAGCCAAACGGTCTTTGCCAGCCACATGTCGCGAATACGGCACCGGCGATTCAAAGGGAACAATGAAGAACTTGTTCTCTTCGAAATACTCATACAAGAACGAATCCTCCCATCGAGCATCAAAGGAGGCCAATTCCCGCCATTCCTCCTCGGTGATTTGACGGAACGACATGCTTTCCTTTGGAAGCCCGTCCGGATATTGCACAACTGTCTTCAGTTTGGTCACATTGGCCTTACGGAACTGCTCGACCGTGTCGACGCTACGCCCTTCCGCACCAACCATCTTCATGATTAGCCGACTTTTATTGGCTTTCGATTCCGTTTTCGGAACACCCAATCGGAGGGAAATATTATCAACCGTTTCTCCGATATATGGGTCCATACGCTCTTTCAAGAATTCAGAAAGAGTCTGGTTCGCGGAAATCGGCAGACTGTACTCGTCTACACGGCTCACTAAAGCCCGTTCCGCGATCGAAGTCATGAAAGATGATTTGAAGCTGAACGCACGCTGCTTAGCCCGAATCTTGCTCAAACCAGATCCAGATGGAGCAGGAGCGTCCCTCATACTGGAAGCATTCACACCCTTCGTACATGCGGCGAGGTAATTCGTATCCGACTCCGACAGCTGATCAGCATGCCCGGAAGAAACTTTCTCATGAATTTTCTCCCAATCATCTCGAATCGTCGCCAAATCATTTTTGTCGTAATGCAGGATAACTGATTTTAGAACTTTACAATCCAAACGGGATTGTTTTTTCTTATCTTCGCGGTCATCGTAGTAATAAACCATGATGATATTCTTCGATTTGTTCCAGAACCGAGAATCCTCAAAAGTCTCCCCTGGCAAATCTTCATAATTAATAATGTCAAGGACGAGCCTCTCTTTGGCAACGGTTTTTCTACGGTTTCCTCTGCCGGAATGCTTCAACGGAGTAACCTTGAGCTCGTATCGAGTATTGCCAACAAGAATATCGGCCTCAGCATCCGAATTTACTGGATAATGCAGAACAGATTCCTCGATGATGTTGCCCAGAGAGCCCTTGTTCCCCGCCGAATCGCCACGGCCCGTTTCATCGAGTTCACGAAACGTCTTGCCTTCAGCGCCAATCAATAGTTTCGTAACTTCTTCCAGTGATGAAAACCTACGTTCTTCGTTCAACATCGAACCAGCTCCTGCTTTTCTGAAGGCCATGTAAAAGCCCCTCTTTCCCTATTATTTAACCACTTAACACCCCTCAAACATCACGACACACTGAACTTGATCGATTCCTCGTGATTAGATATGATGTTGGTCAATGTTATCTCGAACGATCGTTCGGATCGCAAGAGCTAAAGGAGCGCGAGGGCTGCAATGAGCAAGGAAATCAAAGTCGCCGAATTATTCGCCGGTGTCGGCGGATTCCGACTTGGACTCGATGGCTACAGCAACCCAAAGTTTCCGGATTTCAAAATGAAGCCAGCGGGTAATTTCCATACCGTTTGGGCCAATAATTGGGAACCGGACGGGCGCCCCACCAAGCAGTTCGCTTGGCGTTGCTATGAAAAGCGTTTCGGCGAAGGAAGCTGCGTCAATGAAGACATCGCAGTCGTTGTCGAGCAAATCAAAAAACGCGAACGCGAATTGCCGGAATTCGACATGCTCGTCGGAGGTTTCCCCTGCCAGGACTATTCAGTCGCGAAACCTGCAAGCCTTGCGTCGGGCATCGAAGGCAAAAAGGGCGTGCTCTGGTGGAGCATCAATGCCATTCTTGAAATGAGGCATCCGAAATATGTGCTTCTCGAGAACGTTGATCGACTACTGAAATCTCCTACCGCACAGCGGGGCCGCGATTTCGCAATCATTCTCTCATGTCTGTACCGTTTGGGTTATTCCGTGGAATGGCATGTGGTGAATGCCGCCGATTACGGCATGCCCCAGCGTCGCCGTCGCGTATACATCTATGCCGAATACAACGCCCCGAAGTGGGACTTGGAAGACCAGCTCTTTCATGCAGGAGTCGAGGCGAGAGCTTTCCCCATCGAACCGGATGAGCGATTCGGCGCCGAGAGTTTCTCCGTCAGCAAGGACCCCTACAAATCCACAAAGGAATTCGGCATTGGAGACAAAATCTCTCGCTTCAAAGATGCCGGGGTGATGCAGAACGGCAAGGTACTCACGCGTCGTGTCAAGCCCGTCTACAGCGGTCCGCAGCATACGCTGGGCGAAATCCTCGTGCCAATTGAGCAGGTTCCGAACGAATTCTTCATCACTGGGGATACCCTCAAGTCATGGGAATATCTCAAAGGCGGCAAACATGAGAAGCGCACCGCCCGCAACGGACATGAATACGTGTATTCCGAGGGCCCTGTCGCATTCCCCGACCCGCTAGACAAGCCAAGCCGTACCATTCTTACAGGCGAAGGCGGCCGTGGAGCCAGTCGCACCAAACATGTGGTGATGCAGAATGGACGTCTGAGAAGACTCGTCCCTGACGAGCTTGACCGACTTCAGTGTTTTCCGAAAGGATGGACTGACGACGGAATGACTGACGGCCATCGCGCATTCTGCATGGGCAACGCCCTCGTTACGGAGATTCCGCATCGTATCGGTAAGGTCATTGCCGAAGACAACGACGCAGAACAATAAACTTCTCCGCGATTGGGCTAATCAGCCCACCTTTCAACATGGCGGAACCGTCATTTCGTGCCGATTTTCATCCGTCGCAAGGCCGAGGAACAGGAGAAATCCTACTATTTCGTCGGCAATGCGATTGCGTTGGACGATGTGCGCGAATCGGTAAATCATGGCGAGGATGGCAGCGAATCAAAGGTGGTTGTTTCCACGCTCAAGCTCATCAAACCGGTCGATCCAGAGCTCTACCGTCATCTCACCGGAAAATCCGCGCTGTAGCCCGCTGCCTTGCGTCTATCTCGCTTATTTGTGGCAGATTAGACCCATCCGTCCAAGCTATCTCGCTTATTTGTGGCACGTCTTTCTCTTTACAACAAGGTTTGGGGGTATAAATCATACCCCCAAACAGCCTTTTCGACGTATCAACCTGCCACAAATAAGCCAAATAGCTTCCGACCGCCCTCATGCGTTGTCA
>NZ_JBNMKH010000050.1:0-15787 GCF_050874245.1 Bifidobacterium sp.
CCGTCGAATCGCGGTTTCTTGTTCAGTGCCGCGAACGATCCGATGGCACGCACGCCTTCCTCGCGGATCGCGTTCAGCGCCTTTTCCTTGGCGAAGAATTGGATTTGCGCGTGCAGCAGGGTGTCGTAGCAGTCGCGTTCCACCGGATTATCGGCGATTTCGAGGCCGTCCGTGAATGCGATGCGTAGCGATTGGTCGGTCGGCACGTCGCGCACGGTGACGGTGAGGCTCATAGTCGCTTCATCGTAGGAAACGTCGGCCGGCCGCAGCGCCACATCCGTATTCCCGACGGAAGCCTGCACACCGTTTTCCAAACCTTCCAAACTTCCCAAACAATCGCCGGAAATGCGGGGACGGGCGATGCCACGCACAGTGATCGTCCAATCGCGCGACTTGGGAGCCGCGTTGGCACCGTCGCCGCGAACCGGGTCGACGGTAAACACAGCCGTACCAGCCGTACCAGCCGCATCGTCAGCAGCACCATCGCAATCGCCCGCATCGCCATCACACCACTGCCAACGCAACGCGGTGTCGGCCGTGCGTCCGGCCGAGGCGTGCGCGTACACGCCGTCGTCCTCGCGCATCGTGAATTCGCCGGAAGCGCCTGGGAAGAGCAGCACGTCCATCGCGGTCGGATTGGCGATGGAGTTGACGTCGTCCCCCTCGCCCAGTCGCTGCATCGGCACAATCGCGCCGGCTTTGGCGAATACCGGCATGCGGTCGAGCGCGCGCCAGACGGTGACATCACGTCCCCCGACCCCGTGCGCCTCGTAGCGGCGGCCGTCGAAGAAGTCGAACCATTCGCCCTGCGGCAGCCACAGATCCGCACGGCCGCGCGCCACCTTGCGGTCGGCGGCGCTGACGATCGGCGCCACGACAAGCTCGGTGCCAAAGCGGAATTCGTCGGGGTAATCGTAGGCGGCCCATGTGTCGGGCGACTGCCAGTACATCGGTTCGACGATCGGCCGGCCTTCGAACGCGGCGCGGTAGTTCATGCTGTACAGGTACGGCAGCAGCGCGTGGCGCAGGCGCAGCGAGGCGGTCATCGAGGCACGCACATCGCCCGTATAATTCCACGGCTCCTTGCCGGAGAACGGCGAATTGCTGGAATGCAAGCGATTGATCGGGCTAAACGTGCCAAGCTGGTACCAGCGTGCCTCAAGTTCGTCGTCGCGATAGCCGAACATGTGGCCGCCGATGTCGTGGCTCCACCATCCGTAGCCGATGTTGGACGCGGTGGCGGTGAATTGCGGCTGGAATGCGAGCGATTCCCAGGTAATAACGGTGTCGCCGGAGAAGCCGACCGGATAGCGGTGCGAGCCGGGGCCCGCATAGCGCGAGAAGGTGAGCGGCCAACGGCCGTCGCGTCCGGAATCGAGATAGTGCATGTGGTTGAGGATCCACAGCGGGTCCAGACCAGGCTGACGCGTCACGCCGCCCTGCTGCCAGTCAAGCCACCAGAAGTCGACGCCTTCGTCCTCCAGATCGTGGTGCATGTCGAAGTAGGCGGCCATGTAGTCCGGATTGGTCAGGTCGAATTCGAGGTTCTCGCCGCTCGCCGGGTCAACGCCCATGCGTTTGGCGGCCTTCGGATACGCGTTTTCGAATGCGCGGATGCCGTCTCGCGGGTGCACGTTGAGCGTGGTTTTGAGCCCCTTGCGATGCAGTTCGTCAAGGAACGCCACATGGTCGGGGAACAGTTCGTTGTTCCACGTGTAACCGGTCCAGCCGGAACCGTACTTCGGGTCGACGCTGTCCACGAGATGCCAGTCCATGTCGATCACGGACGTGGTGAACGGGATGCCTTCGCGCTTGAACCGGTCCATGAGCGCCAGATATTCGGGCTGCGTGTACCGGTAGTAGCGGCTCCACCAGTTGCCGAACGCGAATCGCGGCAGCAGCGGCTGCGGTCCGGTGAGCTTGTAAAAGTCCTGCACGGCTTCGATATAGCGATGCGCGTAGCCGAAGAAATATAGGTCGATGCAGCCTTTGTCGCGCGGCGAGACCCAGGAGCCGAACGGGTTCGGTTTGCCGTTCACGCTGTCGGTGAGCACAATCACGTTCGATTTGGAATCGTCGAGCACCGCCCAGCCATCGCGTGAGATCACGCCATCGCCCATGTCGAGCGGCTGGCCGAATTTCTTGTCGCCGTCCGCTTCGTCAAGCGTGCGCGCGGTGCCTTTGAGGTTGCCTCTTGATTGGTCGCCGTAATGCCAGGTGTTGAATTGGGTGCTGGAAATATGCTTGACGACCACGCACAGGCCTTCTTTGCTGAATGGCTTGCCGTCGTAGTCGATATGCAGATTTTCGGTGTCGATGATGACGCGGCCGTCGCGTTCCGTCACGGTGCGCTCCACGCGATGTCCGAAGTCGCGGTTGAGCACGGTTTGGGTGACGTGGTCCTCGAAATGGCCGATGTCGGACCATTCGAAGCGGGCCAGCGCGTCGGTGAGCAGGCAGATGCGCCACCGATCGCCTTGAATGATGTTGTTGGGATTGGGTTGCGGCTGTGCGTTGCGCACGAACGCTGTGAAAACGTTATCGGTCATGCGATTCCTCGATAGTTGGCGATTGCGGAAACCTGGTAATGCACTACGAATGCAGTAAATAGGATATACCGCGACGCCCCCACCGCATATACCCGCCTATGCCGTAATAACCGCCGCGTCGGTTCCATCGCATCCTTTCCGCCAAACCGACGCTCACCCACCTCTCACCGTCGGTTCAATCGCCCCCATTCCACCAAACCGACGCCTATCGCCCTCATCATCGGTTTCATCGAACCCATTCCGCAAAACCGACGCTCAGCAGCGCCCCACCGTCGGTTTAGCAGAACCCAACCTACCAAACCGACACTCAGCACCGCCTCACCGTCGGTTGACAGAACCCATTCCGCGAAACCGACGCTCAGCGGCGCCTCATCGTCGGTTTGGTGGAAAGTGTGCTGCACAACCGACGCCGAGCGGCCCGCTGGGAATCCATCGCAAACGCCCCTGCGATGACGGCCAGCACCGCGCCGCCAAGCACGATCCAACGCGCTCCGCCCAGCATGCCGGTCAGTGGCAGAATCACTGGAGCATCTTTGAAATACATAAATGTTCCAACAACCACATGGGTACCATTGGCGTACTCATAGCCATCCTTGCCGAATTCCCAAGGCCATTGCACCGGATATTTGTCCGTATCGGCATTGTCGATGACGAAATACTTCGGCTCCTGTTCGCATACATATCCGCTTGGAGCTTCCACTTCTACCAGCTTGTACGCCCTGTTGTAAGTGAACTCATCGGGATTCTTGAATATGGACTTATGGAGTGATAGCTGACCCTTCTCGTTGGTACGCAACGGGCTCTTTGTTTCGAGCTTCTTCCACGTGTATGGATGTTCGCTATTTTTGCCTTCCCATCCATAGAGCTCGAATTCCGCTCCAGGCAGACGTTCCGCGTTGTTGTCCGCATTCACCTTGAATACGTTGATCGGCATTTCAGCGACATCCGCTCCAGCGGCGGCTTGCGTAATATGCGCGGCGAACGTGCGGTCAGCAGGCCACGCTTTTTTGCCATTCACCTCAGCCACATTGGAAATGGCCACGTAGGAATCCTTCGCACCAATCACCTTATAGGTGTAGTCGACGATGAGCGCGGTCTTGTTCGGAACGGTAAAGGTCAGAGTGCTGGTCCACCATCCGTTATACGTATCGGTCTGTTCCGAATCGACCACATACGAATACTGACTGGAATCCAGTTCACGGACTTTGATTTTCTCGACTTCAGGAACCACATCGCCGCCGTCAACGACAGTTCCATGATTTGTGGTTATCACATTGCCCCGCTCATCGAATTTGACCCGTTCGATGATTTGCGAGCCATTCTTATCCGGCACGTAGATGTGCACGCTATCCGGGTCCAATACCAGCTGCGCATCGTTATAGCCCGCAATATGCTGGTATTTCGCCACATCCTTGAAGGTGTACGCGCTCGGCGAGCATGCTCCACGAGACTGATTATCGGATTTCTGACCGACGCACAACGAATCCGGGTTGATATTGAGCTGATACCGAGCTTCATTATCAACCTGTTCAGGGTTGCTTTGGTCGTACAGATGAATCTTGTTCATGTTCTGCTTGTCGACAAGATTCTTCCAAGCATCACGACGAATGGTCTGCTCCTGAGAGGATTCGACATCCTTGCTACCCGGGAAGGATGCGACTACCGTGTTCTCATAGGCATGGGAGACTTCATAGTCGTCAAACTGTCCATCATCAAAGGCCACACGGACGATAAGTCGCATCTGCTGGTACTTCCATCCGTCATAATTCGTCATGCCCACCTTGTCAGCCCAATTCTGCAAGGTGGCTTGCGGAATGGTGATTCTAACAGTGCCATCATCTTGGAGATCAGCAGTCGCATAGGCAGTTTCCTCACGCGGCCACCATGACGTCACATAAGTAGCTTGGCCATGATTTCCGTTGAAAGTAAATACCTTGCTTGCTCCTTTATCGTCATATTGACGCCCTTCGAGCTGCAATCCAGCTTCGCCGTCGTTAGCGGATATACCAGTCAGCAGATGTGTGCCTTTAGGCAGCTTCTCCGTCAGAACCAAGTTGCCTTTGCTTTTGCCCACCATATCCCAGCTTGGGTTGAAATCGATGGTCCACGACATATAGGGCGTCCCGGCTTTGTCTGTCGATGTAGCCGTCTTCGTCGTATTCAGCGACGTGTAATCATGGTTGGTGAAATCGGAATATGGGCCGTTCGTCTCTGCCGAATCATGCTTCACCATGTTGAATTTCGGATAATCCGGTTCCTGTGGATCAGTAGGCTTATGGTATTCCTGAATATCGGCACTCGGGCAATCCCAGAAATTACCTATATTCGCGCAATTGGTAAAACGCAATCCGTTATATTCCGTACCCAAGGCAACCGTGGAAGAATACTTGAAGGAGATTTTAGTTTCCTTCGGAAGATCGGTCTGCATGGTAATAGTGAACTGGTTCTTCTGCTGGCTGCCATTCGACGAACCGAATGCAATTGTGTACTCAGGGGTGACTCCAGTTCCCCTGTATGCATCGGAAATCGCGTCCTTAATCGACTTTTCGATAGCGGTCTGCTGTGCATCGGTGAAATAGTGCGGATAGGAGTGATTATCTTGCGTAACGCTCTGCAACGTATCGGTATATGTCCAAGGTCCCTTGAGGTCCCTGTCGCTGCTGCCGATGTTCAATTGCCAACTGAGATTGGCGCTACGCTCTTTAGTGTTTTGGTCCTCGAACACATTCACATTACCGATGGAGGACTTGGCAAATGGGTTCGACATGGAGTATGTCCCGCTCTTCGAAGCGCACAGGTTCCCATCCTGGGAATCTGTAGGACAAATTGAAACAGTATTGCTGAAGTCTTTCTGATTTGCCTGAGATGACTTCCCATCAATCGCAGTCGAATAGGTGAAAACGTACGTCTTGGTGTTGTCTTTGGAGAACGTCACGGGGAACGAAACTTTAGTGGCTTGTTCGGGATGTCCCTCTTCATACACCTGAACATCCTGGAGACTGTTCTGAAGGCCAGCTCCCGGCAAATCATTCAAAGTCCAGCCCTTCAAATTACGGTGATCCTTGTTGACAACCACCGTCCATTTGATTGCGCCGTTGGCATCGACTCCACTGGCAGTTTTGCTCAAATCAGGTTTGTTTTCGAACCACCAATCAGCGGAAGCTTCGCTTTTCACCTCATGGCCGTTATCGTCCTTCGATTCGACGTGGGCCGTGTTCTTGATGTCGCCATTGCCACCAAGTGCGACATTGCCAACGCCATCATACGAAATGACGATAGTATCCCCAGCCGCAAGTTGTGGCAGATAGGCTTCAAACGAATTCTTCCCATCCAAAGCATTCGCATCGATATTCTTGCCGTCGGCATCTTGCAAGACAACGGTGAACGACGAACCATCAGCATGGGTGCCCGTAACCGTCACCGGAGCTTTAATGGATCCGTTCTCCATCACATCGGACAGCTTCACTTTGCCAGGAGTGCCGTATTCCGGTGATGACACCGTAATTGTGAAGGGAAGAGTCTGCGAAGCATTGTCCAACGTGCCCTTAGTCTTCTGCACGTTCAGATCGTACTTTTTACCGACATTGATCAATCCACCGTTGCCCGGCAAATCAATTTCCCCGCCCTCATGCTCGCCTTTTCTGCTGACTTGGGCTTCAAACGTCAACCATCCATTGATTACGCCACCTTCGCCGTTCTCGTCCATGGCGGTTTTGTTAAACACGATAGTGAACTGTCCGTTTTTATCCAGCGTATATGTACCGTACTTGGTATATCCATCAGTGCCAAGAACGTCGCCGGAAGATCCGGACAGAACTTTCAGACTGTCCGGGACCTTATAGGTTACCGAATCGGTATTTTTATCCTTCAGATAATACGGCTTAAGAGAATATTCAGCCCGGATTCTGTACTGCCAATTGGGGTTCTTGTCGGCATCGAAATCGTAAGAGCCATCGCTATTAGGCTCCATGGTCGTCCAAGGGCCGTACACCGGCTGCCCATTGCTGTATCCAGTAATGGTCCGGTATTCCATCTTGTAACCTGTGATTTCATCTCCAAGGCTGATTGCAGTACTGGAAGAATCGTTTGCCTGTGCCGTTCCAGAAGCAGCCACCATCGAAAACAGGCAAGCAAACGCCGCTACAAACGCAACCAGGACCTTTCCTGCGCGTCTAGCCCAATTGCAAGGCACCACTCGCCCAGACACTGATGCGACGCCACAGAATGCATGCTTGCGTCGACGTGATCGGCTCATGATGTTCCTTCCTTCCCGAGAATCCTTTTTCGTTAAAATCAATAAAGCTTATAGGTTTCTGCGATTCGTCGCATGTCGTACCGGCAACCACGATTGTCGCCTCGCAACGACCACTATGGCAATAATCGCAACGACCGCTATAACACCAACCATTACGTCGCGGTAGATTGCACTGTCATGTTGATCAGCCAACTCCGACAGTGGCGTTCTCACTCCAGAGACCAGTAGTCTGTGGGTATTCACGCCATATGGCGTGCACGTCATCAGGGTGACTCTGTCCTCACCTTGATGCACACGTAAGTACTTTGTGCCTTCCGTAGGAAGGATCACTTTGATGCTGTCCACCTTGTACCCCAAGGTCTCACCCATCACATCGATATAGAAAGCATCGCCCTTCTTCAGCTCGTCCAGCCTGGTGAACATCTCGGCGGTGACCATGCCTCGGTGACCGGTGATGACCGAATGGGTGTTCTTACCTCCTACCGGAAGAGAAGTTCCGTACAGATGGCCCGTTCCCTTGCTAAGAGCCACTTCACCAGTTCCATGGAAAATCGGCAGATTCACCGATATTTTCGGAATGCGGACGTCTCCCATCACACCCTGTCCAGTGTCCAGAAGGGATTGATATTCCTTGTCCTGCGCGGCCAATGAATCGTCCTGGGATTCGCCGCTTTTCTGAAAGGGATCCACAACCTCACCAATTGCGGATTGACCATTTCTATAAAGGCGCCGATTGTACTCACGCGCCGCTTTCAGTTGCTCCTTGGCTTGCGGATAAGGCCAGCTATCGACAACGGTCTTTGATTGGTTGACCATAGACCGCTGTCGATAACTAGAGATTGCCCTCGTTACGAAAGGGAACGATAAAACGATAACCGCAACAATAAAAATCACGATTGCGGCGATGGCGTCACGCTTCGCTCTCTTGGCAAGCTTGCGGTCAAGTTCGGCCGCTTGCTTTGCCTGTGCGGCTTCCGCAGACTCTTCGGTATCATCGGAGACTGCGGTTACCTCAATCTGAGTGCGAAGCGCTTTCGCCATCATCGTTTACTTTCAGGCGCTGCGACGGGCTGCGGACGCCTTGCGAGAGCGGATGACCAGAATGCCAGATGCGCCGAATAGCAGCACAGCAACAACGACGATCATCATCAAACCGATTCCGCCGGTGAGCGGCAGCTGAGTCAGATACTTGGCGTTGTACACGTTGAGCTGGTAAGCCGGAGTCTTTTCTGCAGCATCGGTGTATACGTAATCGCTGTTGTCGCCCTTAGCGACTTCGACAGTACCGTTCTCCTCAGCCTCGATGCCGGCCTTGCCATTCTTGTCTCCGATGGTCCAGTCGCCCCAAGCGGTCTTACCGTCCGCATCAGCCTTGCAGTATTCGCTGCACGTCCACGTATGCTGCTGGTAGCCGTTGCCAGTAGTGCCATTCGAATAATGGTACTGGGGCCAGATGGAGATCTTGAAGGTCGGCAGGGAGAATCCGATGTAGCCTTCTGGCGCCTGAATCTCAGAGACGGTATAGGTGCCAGCATCAAGGCCAACCAATCCTTCGACAATACCCTTGTCGTTAGATGTGAACACACCCTTGGATGTCAAGGTCTCATTCTTGGAAGGCTTAGCATCCAGCCAAGATACGTCATAGTGGCCCTCATCGTCCTTCGTGGTGGCAAGGTACTTGCCCTTATGCTCTGAAGTATCGCTGGCCTGCACCACGAACTTCGCGCCCTGCAGAGCTTGACCGGATTTGCCGTTGCTGCTCTTGTACGCTTCATCGGTCTTCTTCAGCTGGAACTTGAATGTATACACATTCACTTCATCGCCCGGAAGGTAACCAATGCTGCTGCCATCCGAAGCACGGTTCGAATACACCAAAGTGACCTTATTCGGATTACCCAACGCATTGTTGGCCGTGGAAATCGCAGCATACTTGTTCAGAGTCGCCTTGAAAATCACCACGATTGTATCGCCTTCCAGCACGCCCTTGCCATTCTTCGCAGCAGTGGAGCTTGCGGTGATGTTGACATACTTGCCCAGATCGATCGTGGTCTCAGTACCGTCATTGTAGGCGGTTCCAGAATCCACAACATCCTTGAAGGCGACATCATAATCAGTGCCTTCCTGCAATATCGCATCCACATGTCCAGTTTGCGGATTGACCAGCTGCACCGATTCCACCGCTTTGGTGACGTTATTGGTCTTGCTTCTGTCAACGGTCAGTTGCTTGGATGCGGTATCGACAATATCGAGATGGCGAGTGATGGCCTTTTCATTCACTGGGATGTTATCCCACGACGCATAGTTCGAATTATAGTTCGGATTATATCCGTAACCAGTGTAGACCGGCACGCGGGAGTAAATACGATAGCTTATCTCATCACCGACCGCATAATCCGGATGGTCCTGGGACGTATACCCAGTGTTCGCGCTGCCTGTCACCACTTCCTTAGCAATGGAAGGCAACGTGTTCTTGACGGTGATCTCGCCAATCACGCCTCGATTGCCATAATTCACATCCACCGACTTGGTCGTTCCATCAGCAGTCTTGAACGCAACGTTCTTATACGTGGTGGAAAGCAAAATCGGGACAGACGCGTTCTCCTGAGCATTCTTTAGATTCTTTCCACTGGCCAGACCCTGATCGGAAGTGTTATCGTCCAGCAACCACATGCCTTGGGAGACTTCTTCAGGCTTGCCGTCAGATTGGAATGAAGCATCAGCAGCGTAGGTGTTATTGTCTGCACCGTCTTTTGCACGCAGCAAAGCATCCAGATTCGTGGTGAAAGCACGAAGATCAGACTTGGAGGTCTGCCAATCAACACCACCGTTCGCGACACCATTTTCACGCGCATCGCCAGAGAAATACGAAGCAAGCCAACCCATCGGATTATTTTTCTTCGTATTGTTATCGCTCACCCAATAGTTCTTATCGGCTGTGTACAAGTCATACAGAGTGGTTTGCTTACCTTTGGCATCCGAGGCAGTAGTTTTTTTCATCGCAGTCTCGATGGGCGTCACATACTTATCAATGGTGTCCATCTGGAAAGACTGAAGCAGATACTGGTTCGCAGTGGATGACAGCGCTGCGCTCACATTGGTGAGCTTCGCCAGATTCCATCCTTGGAATTGATGAATAACTGTGTATTCATCTTGATTTTTAATGGTGATTGTGCCCGTAGTCGGATTGGACTTCGGTTGTACCACATCGTCGGCGTTGGCCGACGCCGCACCTAGAGCCAGACCGCTGAGTGCAATACCCAAAGCGGCCGCGCCCGAAAGCACGCGCTTCACAATACTGTTCATATCTACCCTTCCTCCTTGCGCAGGAGATTGGCTCTTCAATTCGTGCTGCCTCGGCTGTATTCGAAAAAGCGGGAGCATCGCGGTTGCTCTCATTGCACACAGCGGTAGCGGCAAGTGCTTATTTATGTACTTATAAATAGCGCTATATTCATTATGCATTCATTTAGGGGAAACTCGTCGTCGAATACCCCCCCCCGCCTTTTCCGCATCCCCCTTGTCAAACGTTTGACAAGCCGTAAATCAACAAAACGCCCTATACGTAAAATGACCTAACTATTCATCGATTTCGGGCGTGTCGTGCACGTTCACATAACTTCCCAGCAATCCCCAGCCGCTTCCCCGCAGCCGCCCAGCCATCCCCAAACCCACCTCAACCCAGCTCCCCAACCATCTACAGCCCAACCCAGCACCCAACCCCTCCTCACCGTCGACCCCATCGCCCCCATTCTGCAAAACCGACGCTCAGCCACCCCTCACCGTCGGTTTAGCAGAACTCATTCCACCAAACCGACGCTCAACAACCCACGCAAAAGAAACTGGCAACTTTACTTTGCCAATTTTCTCCAAACTTGCAAAGTAAAGTTGCCAGTTTCCCATAAACTCCGCAGCCTCCATCGATTCGGCAACATCCCTTCGCCAAATCAACCGACGCCCAGCACCCCGCCGCGTCCGCAATCACACGCGACGCATCACTAACGTCGCTGCATGCTGCTGCAACCATTCGCGCAGGTATGGAATCGTAAACTCCACATACCCGTATGTCGGCGAATAAATCACACCTGCATCAATCAGCCGCTGACGATAACGCCCGGCATACTGCGCATTCCTCCCAATCCGCTTCGCCACGTCGCCCGTACGTGACGGGCCATCGTCTTGCGCCATCGCAAGCAGATACGTGCGGTCAATTTCAGACAAATCCTCCACAGCCGGTTCATGCACCGTTCCACCGAGTCTGATACGCGCCGACTCAACCCCCTTACCTACCGCACTGGCATCGACGCGTCGCGCATCGCGCGAACAACGCCAAATGTTGTATCCAACCAGCTGAATCATGAACGCATATCCGCAAGTCGCTTCGGCCGCGGCGTCGAGCGCATCCGCATCCACCGCGTATCCGCTCGATTCGAAAATTGAGCGAAACGACTCTCGCACCAGATCCAGAGGAATGTCTTTCAATTCGACCGGCGTCGCACGACGCAGGAACGTCGTGACCTCGTCATGCAGCAGGAACGAATCCATGCCAGGTAGTCCGGCAAGCGCAATCGCAATATTGCGGTCCTCACGGATTAAATGCTGTGCCGCGGTCGCCAAAGCCCGTATTTCCGCCTGCGTCGCACCCTGCGTTTCATCCAGCGTGATAAGCAGCCCCCGTTCAGGATGGTGCTTGCAGATCACATTAAGATACGCGCCAAGCGAAGCTCGCAATGTCAACGGCATAGTTTGAGCATTGAATTCGATTTTGCCAAGGTCAAGGCTGCCGATGCCGTCAACAGCCACGCTTGGCAAATCAACGGATTTCACCGATTTGCGATTCAATTCCGCTTCGATGATTGCGATGAGCCGACCAACAAATCCCGGTGCCGCGGTTTCATCGATTACTTCCCATTTGTGCAATTTGGCACGTTTACCGAGTGCATTCAGTAGTGCCGTCTTGCCGATGCCGCGGCTTCCGGAGATGCGCAGAAGTCGATCCGGAGCTCCCGGACCTGACAGTAGCGATTCCTCGAATTCATCCAAGATTTCATCTCGACCGAGCAACTCCGGCGGATTCGCGCCCGCGGATGGCTTGAATGGATTGATGGAGGAAATCATGGCCGGCCTTTCTCTTTTGTTCTATCCTTTCATATTCTTTTTAATCCTTTTTTATCTTTTCATATCTTTTTTCCATCCCCTCATATCCTCAGCCATGCAACAATCACACCCCACCGTCGGTTCTATCGCATCCCTTCTGCTAAACCGACGCTCAGCAGCGCCTCACCGTCGGTTTCGCAGAACCTAATCCACCAAACCGACGCTTAGGGCCCTCATCATCGGTTTGATCGCTGTCATTCTGCCAAACCGACGCTTAGCGCCACCTCAGCGTCGGTTTCGTGGAACTCCTTCTGCCAAACCGACGCTTAGCACGCCCTCAGCGTCGGTTTGGCAGAATCCATGATGCGGAACCGACGTATGCACCGACGAACGGCATGCCCCGACCAGCACTACCCCGGCCAACGCGCTCACATGCCCAGACCAGCGGCACGCACCGGCTAACGCACGGTCCGCACAGCCCGCGACTCACGCGTGGCCTTCACCGCCACGAACACCGATCGCACCAGCAGCACGCACAGATAGCAGGCGAACAGCACGGACCCGACGCGCGGCGTGACCGCTCCGGCGGCCCACGTGCCCAACGGCGCGGTCACGGCCGCCGTCACGCCAATGATGAGCGCGGTTTTCACGTGTGCCAGCTTGCGCTTAAGATTCGCCGCACTGGTGGTGATCGAATTCGGGAACATGGCCAGCAGCGAAGTGCCGCGCGCGATCAAATCGGACGCACCGAACAGCATCGACAGTGCAGGTACGGCGAGCGCCCCACCGCCGATGCCCAGCAATCCGGCCAACGTGCCGATCACCACACCCAGCAATACCAGGCAGATGCCGGTCGTCACGGTCATGACGATGCGCTGACTGCGCGAAGGCACAAATCCCGCTTGGTTGACGACCACGAAAGCAAGAAATGCTACGAAAATCCACCGCAGCGCAAGCTCCGGCAGTCGTGCGAGCAGCCAACTGCCGATCTGCCCGCCTACGAACATGCCGCAGAACAGCAGCAGCGCGGCGACCCAGTCGACATGTCCGCCGGTTGCATATGAAATGACGCCGGAGATGGAGGTCGGCACGATCGCCAGCGTGGACGTGGCGGCCGCGTTGCGTTGCGACAGTCCCAGCCACACGAGCGCAGGCACGATTACCGTGCCGCCGCCGATGCCGAACATGCCCGACAGCAGCCCGACGACCACGCCGACCGCCACCAGTATCGCGACCGCACGTGCGCCGTGCGCCTCCCCTACGCCAGTTCCGCCGTCCGTCTCAATCGCATCGCCCATATCGCGCTCCTTCTGCGCCCGATACTACTCATCCACCCGCACAGTCCCGCGCAAACACCTGCCCGAAGGTATATACAGGACCAGAAAATGTGTCACGATTTTAAATTTCGGGCGATTTTTCGAATCGTGACACATTAAGCAATGCGCAGATACCCCCGAACGACCGTTTTCGCGGCAGAAACGTCCGGAAATAACAGTACGGGGGCATTCAAGCAGACACGAATGTGTCACGATCCAAAATTTCGGCCGATTTTTCAAATCGTGACACAGCATGACACAAAAACACCCGTCACGAACTACTACGAAACTCCACCATCCTCCCCGTGGGACACATGAGAACACACAGGGAGCAAAACGGAATGCGCGGAACGACTACGATACTCCACCACGCGCCCCGCAAGCCGGCCCCCAGCCACCACAAACCGCTACGAAACTCCACCACGGCCACACATGGCAGACCGCACCGCGCCTCTACATCAACGCCTACATCAACGCCGACAAATCCGGCGCATACACAAAGGACTCCGGAATCCGCTCAGGCTTAAGAAACATGGTCATATACAACGGAAGATAGGTAATCGGACCGTCCGTTTCGACGTTGCCTTTGCAAAGCACGTACGCGTCACGCAGATGCCAGTCCTCAACCGCGAGCATATTGTCCAAAGCCTTGTGCAGCCGCCAATCGTTACCGGATTTCACTTCGATCGGCAGTACTTTTTTACCGCTCTGCACCACAAAGTCGACTTCGCCGAGACGCGTCGAATTGTAGTAATGCAGGTCGAAGCCGTGGGCGCGCAGTTCCTGGGCGACCACGTCCTCCATAATCGCCCCCATGTTCACGTCGAGATTGCCCTGCAGAAGGTCGTATTGAATGTTGCCCATGGAGGCCGCGCACAGCAGTCCGACGTCGTTGAGAAACAGCTTGAACAGGCTGCGTTTGCTGTTGTTTTCCAATGGTGGAACCGGTTCGGAGACGTTATAGCAAGGCAATGCGACGCCGGCGTCCAACAGCCAGAGGAAGCTGCTCTCGTATCGGTTTTGACGTGCGTTTTTGGAAAGGTCGGCGAGCACGAATCTGCGGTTTTTGTCGTCTAGTTGGAATGGAATCGCGTCAAAGATGTTGCGAATTTTCGTCCGATCCTTCGTTTCGGCATATTTGGCGATGTCAAGTCGGTACAAAGTCAGCAAATCCGTCTGCAGGGACACGACCTGTCCGATGTCGTGCGTATCGACGTACCGCTGCACGACGTCGGGCATGCCGCCCACCACCAGGTAGGTCTGGAACAGGTTCATCATGGCGTTGTGCACCGGCTTCGGGACGGGGGTGCGCGCCTCGTAATGTTTTTCCAGCATGTCCAGCGTTGAATCCTGTACGCCGTTCGCCATGCAGAATTCCTCGAAATCCAGCGGATACATGCGTAGTTGCTCCTCGAATCCCACCGGATACGATGCAACCTGGCGCGTCTTCACGCCAAGCAGCGAACCGGTTTCCACATAGTCGAAGCGACCGTCCTCCACAAGGAATTTGATTGCCGTGCGCGCCGCCGGACATTCCTGGATTTCGTCGAGAAGCACCAGCGTATTGCCCGGTTCCAGCGGGGCACGCAAATATGCCGTAAGATTTGCGACGATCTCGTCAGCATTCAGCGATCCTTCGAAAATCGAGGCGGCTTTGGAATCTTCCAGAAAGTTCAGTTCAGCGAAGCACTGATAGTTGCGTTTTGCGAATTCGCGGACGATTGTCGTTTTGCCGATTTGCCGCGCGCCAGCAATCAATAGCGCTTTGTTTGCGCCGCGTTTCTTCCAATCCTCAAGATCGTTCCAAACCTTGCGTTTCAGCATGTCCGACCTCCTTGGAATGTCACATGGCATGGAATTGCGTAACGGAGCTACGTAACGAAAATCGTAACGGAATTCGCAGTTTTTAGTATATCAAACGTAACGTTTTCTGTAACGAAAGTTGTAACGTAATTGTGCAACGAAATTCTGTAACGAAATTCGAGTTCAAAAAGTGCCCAAGCGCAACGAAACTCGAGTTCCGTATAAAGCAACCAAAGAAACTGCTACGAAACTCCACCACTTTCCCGTATGGTGCATTTTGAGAGCGTACAGGGGGGCGCAGGAGGTGAAACGGAACACGCAAAACGACTACGATACTCCACCACACGTCCAGCAAATCGGTGTCCTCTCTCCCCGACCACCACAAACTGCTACGAAACTCCACCGCGCCCTCTCAAATGTGTCACGATTCTGAATTTCGAGCGATTTTTTGAATTGTGACACATCCGCCACCTCACAAATACCCCCGAATGCACATTTCCACGGCAGAAATACTCGAAAAAGGCAGTACGGGGGTATCAAGACAGACGCAAATGTGTCACGATTTGAAATTTCGGGCGATCTTGCGAATCGTGACACATTCTCCGCCGTACAGATACCCCCGAACGGCCATTTTCGCAGCAGAAACGTCCGAAAACGGCAGTACGGGGGCATTCGGCCGAGCACAAATGTGTCACGATCCGAAATTTCGGCTGATTTTTCGAATCGTGACACAAAACAGCCATCACAAACTGCTACGAAACTCCACCGCA
>NZ_JBNMKH010000051.1:0-15448 GCF_050874245.1 Bifidobacterium sp.
GCTCCTGCCTTGATGAGTTCCAGTGCCTCGCGCCGGAACCCGTCGTCGTAGTGTTTCCTTCGATCCTCGCGCATACGAAAGAACCGCACCTCCGATCATTGAATCTGAATTTCTTCAGTCCAACAATCGGGGTGCGGTTCAAAAATGGCAAGAAGGCATTTTAACCGATTGGAAGTAGAATACCTGCGTATGCTACCGGCGATTGATTCGGTGACGGAAAGCAGGATCACGTATTCGCGTCAATTCCAGATCGACTGCATGAGGCGCTATCTTCAGGGGGAGAGGCCGACCGCGATTTTCACCGCCGCGGGACTGAGCCCATCGGTCATCGGACACAAGCGCATCGAACGCAACATCGCCCGATGGAGGCGCGACGAAAGCATCATGGAAAAGGCGAAGCAGCCGGAATCGTCGGACACGCCCGTCAATATGACTCCGAGCGAGCTGCCGGAAGTGGCCTTGGGCAAGATTCAATCGCTGGTATGCCAGGTGCTGTCGCTGAGCGAACGCGTCGAAAAACTGGAACATACGGTGGAAGAGTTGCGTAAGGGGGATAGGGGCTGACTGTCCCGTGAATCGTCTTTTCGGCGGTTCGTGGCCGTTTATCTGGTATAAATGGCTATGCAGACGGAGTCTTTGAAGTCCCCCTTCTACTGCCGTCTGGTTTTATAGCCCGTGCGAATTTCGACCGCTTTATCGCTTCACTTCAGGTCGTCGTACGGGCTTCTTCATGCGTTGTCGCAGGTTTTCTGGTAACACTTGCTGTAGCACTGTCTGGTAATACTTTCCGGTAGCACTGGTATCGGATTCCGGCGGATGATGGAAGGGCTGAGATCAGCCGTTGGAATTGGCCGTGGACCGGTCGCGGCATTGACTGTGAGAGGTGGATGATGACTGCGTATATGGATCACAAGGATCTTGCCAACGAGACGATTGAGGACGCGCGCTCACGTGAGATCGCGGACGGCGTGCACCGCGTGCTGGACCGTATCGCATCGGCGGAGGAGAAAGCCGGCCGCGAAGCCGGTTCCGTACGATTGCTGGCCGCCACGAAAACGCGCGACGTCGGCGAAATCATGGCCGCGATCGACGCGGGCGTGCGCATGATCGGCGAGAACCGTCCACAGGAAGTCACGGCGAAGGCCGATGGTCTGGCGAAACGATGCGCGGAACGCGGATTCACGCTGGGCGTCGCCGACAATGCGGCCGATTCAACGGAAGCTGTTACGTCCGCGCATATCCCGTTCCATCTGATCGGCCAACTGCAAAGCAACAAAATCGGCAAGGTGCTGCCGGTGGTCAATACCATCGAATCGGTCGATTCACTCGACCTGGCGGAAAAGATCTCACGCAGGGCCGTGGCGCGCGGCATCACCGTCGGCGTGCTGCTGGAAATCAACGAATCCGGCGAGGAGTCGAAATCCGGATGCGACCCCGCGCACGCCATCCGCATCGCGCAGAAAATCGGCACATTGGACGGTCTTGAACTGCAGGGCCTGATGACGATCGGCGCGCACGTGAACGACGAAACGGTGATCCGCCGCGGCTTCGCTCATCTGCGCAAGACCCGCGACCTCATTCTCGCGTCCGGCGAACCGGGCACCGGCAACTGCCATGAACTGTCGATGGGCATGACCGGAGACATGGAACTGGCCATCGCCGAAGGCTCCACCATCGTGCGCGTGGGCACCGCCATCTTCGGCGAGCGCGCGTTCATCTGAATCGCTTGACCGTCCGATCTGTGGCGTCCGCTGGTCGGCGGAATGGTTGGCATGCCATTCCGCTGGTCGGCAGGATGCTTTGTTGATTGATGTGGCGATCGGCGGAAGTAACGGAAGCGGCGGAAGTGGGGGAGAAGGGCCGTTTCGTGTCTGAATCCGCGGTTTGGTGCCTGCAACCGTTGTCTTTTCAGGGGGATGCCCTCCTATAGGGGGCAGAGGCTTTCCTTTGTCGGGTGTGAACATGGGTGTGTTCGAAGGAGAAACCCATGTCCTGGCTTGCCTGCCGGTCGATGCGCGGACCTGTTCGCAGGCTCGTCCATCAGACGGAATCGTATATTTATTCGGCGTCTCGTGCGGCTGTCCACGCGCATGCGGACGGTGCCGTTTACGGTTGTGACGATTGCTGTGATGCGGCGGATGGCTGTGTGAATGGTTGTATGGATTGCCGTATGCCGACGTTTCGCGCGCCGTCGTTTCGTAAGGCGATCGACATCTCCGATGTGGTGCGTTCGCGAAGATTGCGGCGGATTCGTTTCGCTGTTGCGCGGTGCGTGTCGATGCTGCTGGTCGTGGGTGCGGTGGCGGTGGCGTCGCTGCCGTTTATGATGCAGGCGCGTTCGGCCAGGAGGCTTGCGGAGGCTTCCGATTCCGTGGCGCGCGTCGTTGCCGGATGGCCGTATCCGATGGCTGAGGATGAGCTGGAACGGGCACGTGAATATAACCGTCGACTTGCCGTGGAAGGGCAGCCGGTGCTGGGTGAGGCCGCGGACCCGTTCACGGCGGCGGATGATGGGGCTGGCGGTTCCGTGGTTTCCGTGGCGGACGTTGATACGGAATACCAGGGTCTGCTGGATTCCGGCGCGGGGATCATGGGCACGGTGCTGGTGCCTGGAATCGGTGTCGAACTGCCGATCCGGCATGGCACGTCCGAACCGGTGCTCGCCGTCGGAGCCGGACATCTGTACGGCACGAGCCTGCCGGTCGGCGGCGAGGGGACGCATGCGGTGGTCACCGGGCATCGCGGTCTGGCCGAATCGATGATGTTCACCCGGCTCGACGAGCTGGACGAAGGCGATTTCATGTACGTCAAGGTCATGGGCGAGACGCTGGGATACGAGGTGGACCGGATCAGCGTGATCGAGCCGGATGACGTCTCGAAGCTGAAAATCGTGCCGGGGGAGGACCGGCTGACGTTGATGACCTGCACTCCCTACGGTGTCAACACGCATCGCCTGCTGGTATCCGGCCATCGCGTGGCCATGCCGACGCCCGCACCGAATCCAGCCGACGTGCACGATCCACGCGCCGAAGGGCTGAACGCGCTCGCCGTCACCGCCGGTTGCGTGGCCGGTGGCATGACGCTGTGCTGTCTGATCGTGCGTTCGGTCCGGCCGCGACGAACCGTCATGCGCCACGCCTCCGCCCGTCCGGCCGGCAGATAATCGGCATGCAAGGGGAAAATCCGCGGATCCACACGTCCGGAACGCTCCCCGACCCCATCAATGGAGGGTAAGGCCCGCATGGTTCCAATCCCTAATGTTTCGAAGCATGGAGGCGCAAGGGCAATCCGCCGCAGCGCCGATGAGGGATGGATTTGCCATGAAACGGATGAGGGACCTGCTTGCCGTTCTCGCGAACCGGCATCGTGGTTGGATAAGAGGATTCACGGCTGCGCTCGCGGCTCTTGCGATGCTGGCCGGTATGGCCGGAGCGGGGTCGATCGCGTTCGCCGACGAAGTCGCGTCGGAAAACGGCGATACGACCGTCGAATCCATGGACGATCGGACGGACGCAAAACGACAGGCTGAAGCCGATGCCACGGAAAACGGCGATACGGAAGACGTTGTTGTGGAAGCCGATATGGAAGGCGGCGACTCCGAGAACGGCGGTCCGGAGCGGATGACGTCCGATGGGAGTTCGCAGGAGCGATCGGACGGACATCAATCGCAACAAACGGAGAACCAGCCCGAAACGGGAGACCAGCCTGCGGGCGGACAGCCTTCGGCTGGATCCGACGGACTATCTGAGGATGGTGATGCGCCGGTTCAGAACGACGATCGCAAGAACGACGCTGGGCAAAGCGGCACGGATGATACGACGGATGATATCGCGGATACGGAAGCCGACGGCGATGATGCCGACGATGCTGATGGTGCCGACGATGCTGATGATGATGACAAGAACGGCGCCGAAATCGAAGGAAAAGCCGACGACAAGGACGCCGACGATGAGACGAACGACAGCGACGGCAAAGATGATAAGGACGGCAAGACGGACGAAGACGAGGAAGCCGACGATGCGGACGACGACCACATCATGCGCGAGCGCTTCACCTTCAATAGAAAAACCGTGATGCGCGCCGCGGCGAACGAGACCGTGCCGTCGCCGGACCATACGAAAAGCATCGTCTACAACGGCGGCGGCAAATACACGCTGAATCTCGACGTGGTGGGCAAGGATACCCGCGAAACCCAGGAAATCACCTCCAAAATCGAAGTGGTGCTCGTCCTTGACACCTCCGGCTCCATGGACTTCTGCATGAACGGCCGGCAGGAAGGCTGCGACGATGCGAATCCAAGGCGTCTGGACGCGTTGAAAACGGCGGCCGACAGCTTCATCGACGCCACCGCGGCCACCAACGCCACCATCCGGGACGAGAACAGCAAAGTACGCATCGCCATCACGCGATTCGGCCGGAATTCCGGCACGGTGCTTCCACTGACCAGTGACGCCACCGTGCTCAAATCGTCGGTGAACAGCCTGTCCGCCGTCGGCGCGACCCCCGCCGACCAAGGCATGGACGCCGCGCTGAACGCATTGAACCAGGCCAGGCAAGGCGCGAAGAAAATCGTCATATTCTTCACCGACGGCGTGCCAACCACCCAAAGCGACTTCAGCCGGGACGTGGCCAACCGCGCGGTACGGACCGCGCGAACCATGAAAACGGCGGGCGCGCTCGTCTACAGCATCGGCATCTTCGACGGCGCCAATCCGGAACAGGAATCGTTCAACAACCGCAGGGAGGACGATCAGGCCAACCAATTCATGCACGCCGTCTCCAGCAACTATCCGGACGCCACCGCATACAACCGGGCCAACTGGGGACAGGGAGGCAACCTCGGCTACTACAAGGCCACCAACAGCGCGGACGATCTGAAACGCATCTTCGACGACATCCAGCAGGAGATCACCACAGGAAGCGCCTACAGCGGCGTCTCCATCGTGGACGAGCTGTCCGCGTACGCGCAGGTCGACGGCGTCACCTGGAACACGGCCGACACGCGGACCATCGCGGGAAACACCTACTACCGGGTCACCGGAGGCGCGACGCTGAACGTCACGAATCTGCCGGCCGGCGCCCAAGTTCCACGGGAGGGAACCGACTACACGATCTGGTACGGCGACGCCGGTTCCGGCGGCAACGGCACGATCCGCGTCGAATTCGCGGACGATTACGAGCTGAAGCACGATGCGACCTACACGCTTTCGTACGGCATCGTTCCGACCGACCAGGCCTACGCGCGGGTCGATATGGTCGGCGGCGGCATCAACTACGACGCGACCGGCGACGGAGGAACCGGCGAGACCTCCGCGGGAAAGCCCGGCTTCCGTTCGAACGCCTCGGCGCAGGTCTGCTACACGTTCGACCGGCAATCCGACTGCGCGGCCTACCAGCATCCCGTGCTGCAGGTGCCGTCCGCCGACGTGGTCGTGACGAAGCATTGGGAAGGCGGCACGCCATCCGGTTCGGCCACGCTGCGCATCGACCTCATGCAGGACGGCGCGTCGATGGCCGGCAGGGACCTTTCCGAGGACGACGCCGTATCGACCGGCGAATGGCGGATGACGTTCCACGGCATGATGCCGGGCGACTACACCGTCACGGAAGGTGCGATCGCAGGCTACGGCGCGAAGGACGGCGTCACCTCGGTGCCGATCTCCATCACCAGGACCGACATGTGGGCCGCGTTCGACGAAGGACGTACCGCGACCTACGAAGCCTCGTTCACCAACGTGCGGCAGACGGTGGCCGCGCTGCCATTGTCAGGAGCGACGAACGAACGGACATGGCTGATCGTGGCCGGAACGGCCGCGCTGATCCTGCTGCTCGCGGGCATCCTCGGACTGGCCGTGACCGGACGTGGACGGCCGCTGTGAACGGAAATCGGATGCAAGCCGGATGAATCGTCCGAATCAATCGAACATCTTTCCCAAAACCAACCAATCGGCCATGGCGACAGGGCCGAACAAACCAAGAAAGAGAGGTCTCTCATCATGAAGACGAGAAGACTCTGCGCAGTAATCGCCGCGGCGGCAACCCTGCTGGGCGGCATGGCGTTCGGCACGGCCGGAGCATACGCGGCCGGCGACGCGTCGATCGAAGTGCGGCACTCGCGGGAAGGACACACCTACTCCGCGTACAAGTTCGCATCGCTCACCCCCGACGGCGACACCGTGCAGGTGGACACGGACGCCGACTGGGTCCAGGCGGTGACCGCCGCCGTGGTCTCGGCCAACGACACGACGTCCGCCAGTGCCATGCCAAGCGAATATGACGGCAATCCCGCTGCGTTCGCCGCCACCAAAACCGGAGACAATGACGCGGAATGGTTCCGCTCCTTCGCCGGCGCGCTGGCCATCGGCACAGGCATCACGGCGGACGGAACCGTCACCGGCAACGGCGAATCCGCGACCATCAGCCCGCTCGAGGAAGGCTGGTACCTCATCACCGATGTGGACAAGGACGGCAGCCGTGGCGTCAACGCCATCGTCGCCACCACGCTCGACGGCGTGGCCAAGACCTTCACAGTGAAGGGCGATCCGGCCACCGGCCAAGGCAAGATCGACGCGGTCGGCGCGTTCGTGGCCAAAAACGAGGACGAGCCCGAACAACCGGACAAGACGGCCGACCAGACCACCACGGCGGACGGCGTGGGCATCGGACAGACCATCACCTACACCATCGCGCTGGACATTCCGGCCGCGGCCGAAGGCTACGACACCTATCCGTACTTCGTGAAGGACGTCGCGTCCAAAGGCCTGACGGTCAACAAGGATTTCTCCGCGAAGATCGGCGACACGGACGTGCCATTCACCTACGTGACCGAGCCGACCGTCGGCTCCGACGGCAAGACCACCACTGTGCTGGAATTCGATCTGGCCGGCAGAAGCGGCCGACTGGTCATCACCTACACCGCAGTGGTCAACAAAGACATCATCGCTGCAGGCGGCAAGATTTCCAACACGGCGTCCGTGTCCCGCGACGGCGAAGCGTGGATTCCTCCGGTCGAATTCGAGTCCTACACCGGCGGCTTCGACTTCCACAAGTACGGCGTCGGCAATGACGCCAACGGCCTGGCCGGAGCGACGTTCAACGTGTTCGAAGGACCCGCGGTATCGAAGACCCCGCTCAGATTCGTCAAGACCGGGGAAGGCGCGTACCGTCTCGCCGAAGCATCCGAGGGCGAGGATGACGGCGCTTCCGCCGATGTGGTCACCACCACCGGCAACGTGAGAATCACGGGTTTGAAATCCGGCGAATACACGCTGAAGGAGATTGGTTTCGTGAACGGCTACGCGAAGAACTTCGTGCCGACCTTCACCGTGAAGCTGACTGTTAGCCAGAAAGACGGTGCTTCGACCGTCGAACTGGTCGGCGGCAACAACCTCGGTTTGGCGAGCATGGACGAGACAGACAAGACCCAGGTCATCCAGGTCAAGAACGTGAAGAACATCACGCAGCTGCCGCTCACCGGCGCTGCCGGAACCGCACTGTTCACCATCGTGGCCCTGGTCATGGCCGGAGCCGGACTGCTGATCGCGTTCCGGTCCCGTGACGTCGACTCCGGTACTACGACCGCCGTCTGACGGCCACGGCCTGACTTCCGGTCCCCGTCCAGCGGGCGGGACCGGGCAGGCCGGGTCCACCAGGCAACGGTGCCTGTACGGGTGGGTGAGTCGCCGGGAATACCGGCGGCCCACCCACTTTTTCGCATGTTTCCCGTGCATCTCCCGTGCGTCTGGACATGAATCGACGGTACTGATTCGGGGGATGTTCAGGCGACGGTTGAACGACCACCCCCAAATGGATACGATAGTGGATGAAGAGAGCAATCGAATGGCATGACGGAGGCCGATTCGACTATGCGATGGGGTGCTGCACGGTCGCAAACCCGTGCCGCGCCCGCATCGCACCAAGCCGAAAGGGAACATCATGCACAACGGCGGTGGAACATTCAGTCCGGAGGAAGTCGAATATCTGCGATCGCTGCCGGTGGTCGCCGAAGCGACGTCGAAACGCATCACCTACACGGAATCGTTCAAACACAACTGCATGCGCCGCTACCTTGCGGGCGAATCACCGGTCGAACTATTCCGGGAAGCGGGCCTCGACCCGTCGCTGATCGGCTACAAACGCATCGAACGCTGCTTCGCGCGATGGCGCGCGATCCCATGCCGCATGCACACGGACAAACTGGTGCCGGTCGACGGACGTGCTATGGACAATGGGAGCGTGCCGGACGATGGACGTGCGATGAACGAAAGTCGCGCGGAGCGCGGTGGATATACGGCGGACGATGCGCATACGGCGGGCGATGGCCGTGCATCGTATGACGGCCATACTGCGGATGGTGGAAGGACGGGCGCCGCGGATGTGGGCGCACGTGCGGCCGTCGCATCCGCGTCTGCGTCACGAACGGACACCGACGTGCGCGACCTGCTCATCGTCCAGCAGGTGCGGCGCATCGACGCGCTGGAACGTGAGATCGTCGCCCTGCGCGCCGAACTCGGCCGCGGATGAAAACTTGCGCACGGCGGACGAGCGAATACGTCGGTAGCGACGCATTGCGCGCAGGATGACGCATTGCGCGCGCGGAGGACGGGCGGAAGGTAGACTGGCGGGTATGAGAATTGCACGTTTCACACATGATGATGTACCGCAGTACGCCTTCGTACAGACCGACAAGGATGACGGCAAGGACTACCTCGTGGCCTTGAACGGCTACCCGCTGTCCGGACAGGCCGTAGAGCCGACCGGCGAACGCTATCCGGTGGACGGCGACGGCATCCGCCTGCTCGCGCCGGTCATTCCGTCCAAGGTGTATGGCCTGGCCAAGAATTATGAGGCGCATGCGCAGTTCATGCACGAGGCCGGCCATTCCGAGATCAAGCACGCGCCGGAGGATATGGTGATCTTCACCAAGCCGAGCACGTCCGTGATCGGACCCGACGATCCGATCGTGATTCCGCCGTGTTCGAACGATATGAATTTCGAGCCGGAACTGGCTGTGGTGATGGGGCGCATCGCCAAGAACGTGCCGGTGGAGAAGGCCATGGACTATGTGCTGGGCTTCACCTGCGTGAACGATGTGACGTTGCGTGACCTGCAGGGGCTCGATCCGATGTGGACGAGGGCGAAGGGCTTCGACACCGCGTGCCCGTTGGGTCCGTGGATTGTGACGCGTGACGACGTGAATTGGAAGGATGCGAAGATTTCTTTCACGCTCAACGGCGAGGATGTCGAGATGGCGTCGGGCACCACGGCGAATCTGATTCATGGCATTCCGGAGCAGATCGCGGCGATTTCGAGCTTCACCACGCTGCTGCCGGGTGACGTGATCATGACGGGCACGCCGAACGCTTCCGGTCATCTGGATCCGGGCGATGAGGCGATCGTGCATGTTGAGGGCGTCGGCGATCTGCGCAATGTGGTGGTGCGTGGCTGACCGTCGCTGACGGCTGTTATCCGCCCTTGGTTGCTTGGCTGTGTGACTCGGTTGCTTGGTTGCGGCCGGCTTCGGCGGCCGGCTGATTGCCGGCGAGCCTTTGTGCATGGCGGGTTCCGTGGCGTTTATAGCGTCGCGGACCCGCCATCGTCGTATTTTCGGACGCCTTGCTCAATTGCGGAATCGGTTATATCTGATTTCGTTGCCGTTTTCCCGATGAAATCAGCTATAACTGATTTCATCAGCATTTCATCCGACAAAATCAGTTATAACTGATTCTTTATGTCGTATGGGAGGTATGTATCCGGACTGCTTTGACGGCGATGCCATTTAAGAAACGCAAAACTTGAGTGTGTTCGACTCAAGTTTTGGGAATATAATGGCGGTGAAGTCGGTTGGGCATATCAGACAACGACATATGCGCCCCGGCCCGGACACCTTCCGATCGGTCCGGGCGGGACGCGAACCATGGAGGATGATATGGAACAGAAGTTCACGCAGATGGCCCAGGAAGCGCTTTCCGACGCCATCCAGAACGCGTCGGCACTGGGCAATCCGCAGGTCGACACCCTGCACCTGCTTGACGCGATGCTGCGTCAGGAAAACAGCATGGCGCGCGCTCTCATCGAAGCCGCGGGCGGCAACGCGCAGAACGTGAGCGCCGAAACGCACCGCGCGCTGGGCAACCTGCCGAGCGCCAGCGGCTCGACCACCACGCAACCGGACGTCAGCCGCCAGCTCGCCGCGGTGCTGTCGCAATCCGAAAAGGAAATGCAGCGGATGGGGGACGAATACGTCACCGTCGAACATCTGCTCATCGCCATCGCGGCCGCGAAGCCGAACCAGAGCGCCGACATCCTGGAGAAGAACGGCCTGGACGCGGACAAGCTGCGCAAGGCCGTGCCGACCGTGCGCGGAGGCGACAGGAAGGTCACCAGCCCGGACGCCGAAGGCAGCTACAAAGCGCTGGAAAAGTACTCCACCGACTTGACGGCCGCGGCCAAGGAAGGCAAGCTCGACCCGGTGATCGGACGCGACCAGGAAATCCGCCGCGTCATCCAGATCCTGAGCCGCCGCACCAAGAACAACCCGGTGCTGATCGGCGAGCCCGGCGTGGGCAAGACCGCCGTGGTCGAAGGCCTCGCGCAGCGCATCGTCGCCGGCGACGTGCCCACCACCCTGCAGAACAAGAAGCTCATCTCGCTCGACCTGGGCTCCATGGTGGCAGGCTCCAAGTACCGTGGCGAATTCGAGGAACGCCTCAAGAGCGTGCTCGAGGAGATCAAGAAGGCCGATGGACAGATCATCACCTTCATCGACGAGATCCACACCATCGTCGGCGCGGGCGCCGCGGAAGGCTCCATGGACGCGGGCAACATGCTCAAGCCCATGCTGGCCCGTGGCGAACTGCGCCTGATCGGCGCGACCACGTTGGACGAATATCGTGAGAACATCGAAAAGGATCCGGCGCTCGAACGTCGTTTCCAGCAGGTGTTCGTCGGCGAGCCGAGCGTGGAGGACACCATCGCCATCCTGCGTGGCATCGCCCCGAAGTACGAGGCGCACCACAAGGTCACCATCGGAGACGACGCGCTGGTCGCCGCCGCGACGCTGTCGAACCGGTACATCTCCGGCCGCCAGCTGCCGGACAAGGCCATCGACCTGGTCGACGAGGCCGCCGCGCACCTGCGTATGGAACTCGACTCCTCGCCTGAGGAAATCGACGAACTCACCCGCCAGGTGGAACGCCTGAAGATGGAGAAGTCGTACCTGCTGGGCAACCCGAAGAACGACGAAGCCGCAAAAAAGGCCGAAACCGAACTCGACGACAGCGCCAAGGACCGTCTGGCCGACCTGAACAAGGAAATCGCCGACAAAAGTGAGAAGCTCAACGGGCTCAAGGCGCGTTGGGACGCCGAAAAGAGCGGACACAACCGCATCGGCGACCTGCGCAAGAAGCTCGACGAGCTGCGCACCCAGGCCGAACGCTACGAGCGCGAAGGCGACCTGGCCAAGTCCTCCGCCATCAACTACGGCGAGATTCCGGCCATCCAGAAGGAAATCGCCCAAGCCGAAAAGAACGAGCAGAACACGAAGGACGACACCTCCGCCGACGTGCCGATGGTCCCCGACCGCGTGGACGCCGACTCCGTCGCCGAAATCGTCTCCGACTGGACCGGCATCCCCGTCGGACGCCTCATGCAGGGCGAGAACGAGAAGCTCCTGCACATGGAGGAATACCTCGGCAAGCGCGTGATCGGCCAGAAGGAAGCCATCAAGGCCGTGTCCGACGCCGTGCGCCGCTCGCGTGCGGGCATCTCCGACCCGAACCGCCCGACCGGCTCGTTCCTGTTCCTCGGCCCCACCGGCGTGGGCAAGACCGAACTCGCCAAGGCGCTCGCCGACTTCCTGTTCGACGACGAGAAGGCCATGGTGCGCATCGACATGAGCGAATACATGGAGAAGGCCTCCGTGTCCCGCCTGATCGGCGCCGCGCCGGGCTACATCGGATACGAGGAGGGCGGCCAGCTCACCGAGGCCGTGCGCCGTCGTCCGTATTCGGTGGTGCTGTTCGACGAGGTGGAGAAGGCCAATCCGGAAGTGTTCGACGTGCTGCTGCAGGTGCTCGACGACGGACGTCTGACCGACGGCCAGGGCAGGACCGTGGACTTCAAGAACACGATTCTGATCATGACCTCCAACCTCGGCTCGCAGTTCCTCGTCAACCCCGACATGGACGCGGACGCCAAGAAGAAGGCCGTGATGGATGCCGTGCACATGCAGTTCAAGCCGGAATTCATCAACCGTCTGGACGAACTGGTCATGTTCCACCCGCTGACCCGCGAGGAGCTCGGCGGCATCGTGGACATCCAGGTCTTGCAGGTCGCGGCACGCCTGACCGACCGCCGCATCACGCTCGACGTGACCGATTCGGCCCGCGAATGGCTGGCCAACGCCGGCTATGATCCGGCATACGGCGCCCGTCCGCTGCGTCGCCTGGTGCAGACCGAGGTCGGCGATCAGCTGGCCCGCATGCTGCTGGCCGGCGAGGTGCACGACGGCGACACCGTGCTGGTAGACCAGACTGGCGGCGACCATCTGGAGCTGTCCGCGTGGGCCGCGGGCCAGCTTGAGGACATGGACGAGGACGAGGTGGACGGAACCGATGGCTCCGCCGATTCGGCTGATTCCGCTCGGTGATACCGATTATGCCGATTCCTGGCCTTGGCGGGGAATCGGCGGCATTGGCCGATTCGAGGCTGAATTAATGAATGGCTGATTAATGGCTGGCGGCCGTCGATGGACGGCTGTCGGCCATTTCGTTTTCCGATTCCGGCTGACTCTCCGGCAGTCTGTCGTAGGCCTGCAACACCAGTCCCGCAACCGACAGCACGGTCGAGCCGAGCAGTATCGCGATCGCCAGCTTCGGCTGCACGCCGAACGCCAGCCACAATGCGCACGTCCACACCGCGACCACCATCGTCACCGACGTGGTGATCTGCAGCACGCGTGCACGGATCTCATGGCCGATCGCGGCGCGGAAAAGCGTTTCCTCCGCACTGCCCGCCTGCTTTTTCCCGGTCTCCGACTGTGACCGCGCGGCCAGTCGCCGCCGGACGATCGTGTTCGCCAAGGAAAGCACGGCGACCACGCCTACAAACGCGAAATACGGGTCGCGCGAACCGGCCGGGAAAATCCAGGAAATCACGCACAGCAGCAGGCTGTACGCATATACGATCGCCATGCCAAGTGAAACCAGGGAATCGCCGTTCGGCCGACGGCGACGCAACGCCGGCAGGCCGCGCTGATGGATCGGCGCGGCGCAATAGAACATGACCGGCGTGATGACGATGGCATGCAGCCACGGATTGGTCATCCAGCCCGGCAACGCGATTCCGGCGAGCGACAGCAGCGTTACGACGAGCGTCGGAATGGTGAGAATCAGGGCGATGACGAGACGTTTGCCGGGATGGTCGAAGGTGGAAGTGGCGTTGTCGTCGTTGTTTGTCGGGGCCGCTGTTTCGCCGGACGTTCCTTTCGTTTGCGGCGTTTTCGTTTGTGACGCCTCCGGCCGCGACGGAATGTCCGTCGGCGCGTCCGTGCTCGGGAACAATCGCAGCAAAGCCCAGGTCGCGATGGCCGCGGCGACGATCGACACGGCCGCCAAAAACAGATCGAATCCCATGATGTCCCTTCGAGATATCTCTTCAAATACGCGGGCAAGTTCGCGTTCGGCTGATTTCAGCATAGTGCACGTTGGCATGGCATGCGGTCGTTCCTCCGGATGAACGCGAATATGGACGGATATGGGCTGATGCACGTTTGCCGTGGTGCGGTCAGCATGATATAGTCGAACGTATGTTCGATAATCCTGTGTTTGTTGTGATATTGCTGGTGGTCGTGGCCGCGCTGGGGGCGGCCGCGGGCTTCTTCGCGGGGCGTGCCAAGGGGCAGGACATGGCCCGCGGGGCCAAGGAATCGGATCTGAACGAGGCGAAGGCGCAGATCGAGGCGGATCGGCAGGATATCGGCGACCTCAACGCGAGCGTGATGCGGTACCGTACGCAGGCGGAGGGGCTCGCGCAACAGCTGACGTACCTCAAATCGCAACTGGCTCAGGCGCAACGTGCCGAGGAGATGCGTGCGGAACGTGAGCGCCAGCGTGCCGCCGACGAGGCGGAACGCCGCCAGGCCGAAAGCGAGCGGAAGATGCAGGAGCAGAGCAAGGTGCTGTCCGCCTTGGCCCCGGTGCAGAAGAACCTTGACGCGCTGCAGGAGAAGGTCGCGCAGATCGAGGAGGGGCGCAAGCATGAGATGGGCGCGCTCGGCGAGCAGCTCAAAGGACTCGGCGAGCAGCAGGCGCGTCTGGACCGTGAGACGAGCGCGCTGTCGTCGGCGCTGCGCAACAACAAGGTGCGAGGCGCGTGGGGCGAGGCCCAGCTGCGCAACATCGTGGAATCGGCGGGCCTGCTGGAACACGTCGATTTCGACACCCAGGTGGTGGTCACCGACTCCGACGGGCATACGCAGCGGCCTGACATGGTCATCCACATGCCCGGTGGCAAAAGCATTCCGATTGACGCCAAGGCGCCGTATGCCGACTACCAGCGCGCGTGCGAGATACCGGACACCGCGCCGGCCGAGGAGCTGGCGCGTAAGGACGAGCTGCTGCATGCCCATGCCAAGGCGGTGCGCGAGCATGTGAAGACCTTGGGAGACAAGGCCTACTGGAACGCGTTCAGCGACGCCCCGGACTTCGTGATCGCGTTCATCCCCAACGAATCGCTGCTGCAGGCCGCGTTGGAGACCGATCCGACGCTGATGGACGACGCCTTCGCGCAGAAGGTGGCGCTGACCTCGCCGATCACCCTGTGGGCGGTGCTCAAATCCGTAGCCTACGCGTGGCAGCAGCAAAGCCTGACCGACGACGCGAAAATGCTGTTCGACCTGTCCCGAGAACTGTACGAGCGTTTCGCGGTGCTGGGGGAGCGGGCCACCAAACTCGGCTCCGCCATCACCAAAACGGTGGGCGCGTACAACGCGTTCGCATCATCGCTCGAATCGCGTGTGCTCGTCACCGCGCGAAAGCTGCAGCGCGTCGACCAAAGCAAGGTCATCGCCCCCGTCGAAATGATTGCGCCCGAAAAAGCGGACATCCGCGAGCTGACCGCTCCCGAAACCAGTGGCGAGTAGCTTTTGGACGTGCCGCGGACGGGAGTTCGACAGAATCGACGTGGGCCGGACGGGATGTTCGACTTCGCATGCTTTGCATTGATATGGCGGCCGCATTACGATGTGAATGACGAGTTGAAAGGATAGGTTGGGAACCATGACCGAAGAGAACACTTTCCGCAGGACGGCACCGATTCCGGCGCAGGATCCCACCGTTCGGCCTGACGTCGCATCGACGGAATCCACAGTCGATTTCGCCATGCTTGAGCCGCGGGACCAGCTCAAAACACTGCTGCGGGCCGAAATGAAGGACAAGCCGTTCTCGGA
>NZ_JBNMKH010000052.1:0-15052 GCF_050874245.1 Bifidobacterium sp.
ATATAACCGCCCAACCCTTGGAGGAATGATGCGTGTTCCTGTCAATTCCCTGAAAATCACGTGACGGAAATGTCACGATGGCGCGAAAAACCACGCATCCGCGCCTCATCCGACGAATTTGTTGACCCGCCGGTCGTATGTCAGCAGACCGTTGAGCTCCTCCTCCACATCGGAAACCTGCGTGTACACGTATCCCGCCAGCCCGCGGGCCTCCAACGCGGCCGCGGAAGCGAGCGCGGAACGCACCGCCGCACGCCAATCGTCAATCGAATCGTATTCGCCGTAACCGTAGGCGCGGGAAACCTCCGCATGTTCCGGCACAAGCTGCGCCAAGCCGCCGAATTCCGAAATCACGAACGCGCGCGCACCATGCCGCGCCACCGGCAGCACCGTGTAATTCGCGGCTCTGCGGTTGCGGCGATGCCGTTTCTCGAATTCGGCCACGTATCCGCGCAACGGACCCTTGTCCGGATAGATTTCCAGCGGACGGAAGTAGTTGTGCACGCTGTGGAAGTCGCCGCAACGCTGGTCGTACCATCCGCTGGTCGCGTCGATCGGACGCGTCGGGTCGAGGGCGTGGATGCGTTCGGCCGCGTCGCATGCGTCGAATTGGCCCCATCCTTCGTTGAACAGTGTCCACGTCACGATCGAGGGGTGCCCGCCGAGCATGTGCACCATCGCGTCGCACATACGCGACCAGTCGCGCCGGTAGATCGGATCGTCCGCGCCGAGCGCCGTGAAATGCTTGGCCGTGTCGTCGCGGAACTTGTTCCAGGTGGAGCGGACCAGCGTCGGCTTGCGATTCGTGGCCCACGCGTTGTACTCGCCGTCCACGCCGCCGCCGGACACCGCGTCCTGCCATACAAGCATGCCGAGTCGGTCGCAATGGTAGTACCAGCGCGACGATTCGACCTTGATATGCTTGCGCAGCATATTGAAACCGGCCTTTTTCATGGATTCGATGTCATAAATCAGCGCCTCGTCGTCGGGCGCGGTCATCAGTCCGTCGGGCCAGTACCCCTGGTCAAGCACGCCTTTGATGAACAGCGGCTTGCCATTGAGATGGAATCGGGCGACGCCTTTCATATCGGGCTTCACTTCGACGGAACGAAACGCGCAGTAGGATTTCACGACATCCGCGAACGGCGGTTTCGCAAGGGTTTCGGCGGCTTCCGAAGGGGTTTGCGGCGGTTCCGAAGGCTGTTTCACGGATTGTTCCACAGCCGATTCCGCGATCGGTTTCACAGCCGGCTTCACTGTCGGGCCAGCCAGCAGCGTCGCGGTCACGTCATACAGATGCGGGTCGGTCGGCGACCACAGATGCTCCGCCGTCGTCCGGATTTCCGTACGGAGCTTGCGGGTTCCGGCGGGCATCGTCTCATCCGCCACCACCGTGCCGTCCGCGGGATCGGTCACGACGATGCGCAGCTTCGCATTCGGCTTGTCGCCGCCGATTTCCGCGCGGATGAACAGTTTTCCGTCGGCGGCGCCCTTCAACGTGAGCGTACGCAGGTAGGCATCCGGCACGATCTCCATCCAGACGCTTTGCCAGATGCCGCTTTGCGCGGTGTACCAGATGCCTTCGCGTTCGATTTTCTGTTTGCCGCGCGGCTGCGTGCCGGAATCGTTGGGGTCGTACACGCACAATGCGATTTCGAAAGCATCGTCGGAATCGATGAACGCGGAAATATCGACATCGAACGGCAGATAACCGCCGACGTGCGTGCCGGCGAGCTGGCCGTTGATATAGCAGGCGCAGATATAATCGACCGCCTCGAAATGCAGAATCAGGCGGTTCGCGTCGCCGATCTGCCGGACCGCCTCCTCGTCACCGAGCGTGACGGGGTGCACGACGGTGCGGTACCACATGAGATTGTCCGGATAAATAGTCTGATGCACGCCGGAAAGCGCGGATTCCGGCGAGAACGGCACGAGGATCTTGCCGTCGAAGGTTTGCGGAATGGCGGCTTCCCTCACCGCCCGCACCGCTTCGTCGCGGGCGAGCATCGCCGCGGTTTTACGCCGTTTCGAAGCGTTCTCGTCTTCCGGAATGGACACGATCGCGTAATCCCACAGACCGTTGAGCATGGTGTGATTACTGCGCACCATGTCCGGCCTTGGATGCTGGTCGAGAATCGGCGTACGTCCTTCGGCCAGCTTGCGCTCCCCTTCTTCGGCTGGAGTGAATGCCTTGTTGCCGGCGCGCGCGGACAGCCACTCGTGTTCGATCCGTTCACCCCACGGCGTCCATAGCTGCCGTAACGGCTCCCGGGATCGCATTTTCGTCGGAGCGGCCTTCAATACGCGTTTGATATCCAGCATGGAGCGTCCCTTCCTGCAGCCTTGCATGCTCTCGCCGTTCCATTGTAAACGGCGGCGCGCCACATGCCGGGAATTCCGCGGTGTCGGGAATTCCGCAGACGACCGCCCGCCACACGTCGCCCGTCGTATTGGAATCGCGATTCGAAGACGATTCTCAGCTACCAATACGTCGCAACACACATCACGACGCATTGTCATCGCACGTCACCACGCGTCACATCGCACGTCACAACACGTCACCACGTGCCACATCGCACGTCATAGCACATTGCAATGTGTCACAATCCAAAATTTTGGCGATTTTTTCGAATCGTGACACATTCACAAAGCGACAAATACCCCCTAGCCGTCTTTTTTAGGTAAGAAAGGAGGAAAAAAGAAGGTACGGGGGTATTTTTCGTATTCACGATGTGTCACGATTCGAAATTTCGCCCCAAAATCGAAATCGTGACACATATAAGGGGGTAAACAAACGTCGGGAACGCAGGAAAGAACCCCGAAAAGCACTCTCGGCAGCGTCGAAAGCGCGGGAAAGTTCCCAAAAATATCGAAAAGGCACCTGCCCGGCGGACGGACAGGTGCCTTCACATGAACAATTGGCCTGAACGGCTCAGATCAGCCTTCCAGCTTCGCCTTTTCCGCGGCGAGACGGGCTGCTTCAGCTTCCTTGCGGGCCTTCAGCTCGGCGTCGAAGCGAGCGAGCTCCTCCTCGACGGCCTCCGGAGGGATCTTCGCAAAGATCGGATGCGGCTTCGGCACCGGAGTTCCGGCCACGATCGGCTCGGACTGCCACGGGTGCACGGTCTTGCCGAGCTCGTAGTCGCCGGTGATGATCGGATAAGTGAAGCCCGGCTTGTCGAGGTCCTCGACCTCCTCAATGTGCGGCAGCGGCGAGAACACGCCGGTTCCGCCAAGGGCCTCCCACACCTTCTGCGCGGAATGCGGCAAGAACGGGGCCAGCAGATGGTTGGCGTCGGACACAGCCTGTGCGGCGGTGTGCAACACAGTGCCGAGGCGGGCCGGATTGTCCTTGATCTTCCACGGTTCGGTGGCGGAGATGTACTTGTTGATGTCGCCGACCACGCGCATCGCTTCGGACAGCGCGTTCTTCTGGCGATGGTTCTCGATGAGGCCACCAACAGTGTCGAACGCGGCCTTGGTTTCGGCCAGCAGGGCGCGGTCCTCGTCGGTGGCGGACGCCTCGTCGAACGCCGGAATCTCACCGAAGTTCTTGTTGATGAGGTTGGCCACGCGGTTGACCAGGTTGCCCCAGGACGCGGCGAGCTCCTCGTTGTTGTGGCGCACGAACTCGGCCCACGTGAAGTCGGAATCGGAG
The DNA here is from genome assembly GCF_050874245.1 of Bifidobacterium sp. Classification (GTDB taxonomy): domain Bacteria; phylum Actinomycetota; class Actinomycetes; order Actinomycetales; family Bifidobacteriaceae; genus Bifidobacterium. Next base: position 3,659 of record NZ_JBNMKH010000052.1, read on the forward strand.
CTTTCCGGACCGGCCACGGAGATGTAGTAGCGCACGGCGTCAACCGGGTAGCGTGCCAGAATGTCCTTCACGTAGATGACGATGCCGCGGGAGGACGAGAACTTCTTGCCTTCCATGGTCATGAACTCGCTGGCCACGACCTGCTCCGGCATGTTCAGCGGGCCGAGCTTGCCGGTCTCGCCGCCCTTGGAGCCCTGGCCGTTGTAGGCCAGCATCTCGGAAGGCCAGATCTGGGAGTGGAACGTGATGTTGTCCTTGCCCATGAAGTAGTAGCCCGGGGTGGACGGATCGTTCCACCAGGCGCGCCATGCCTCCGGATCGCCCTTGCGGCGAGCCCATTCGATGGATGCGGACAGATAGCCGATCACGGCGTCGAACCACACGTACAGCTTCTTGTTCGGGTTGTCGATCCAGCCCTTGACCGGCACCGGAATGCCCCAGTCGATATCGCGCGTGATGGCACGCGGCTTGACTTCCTTGAACAGGCCGATGGAGAAGTTGATGACGTTGGTACGCCAGCCTTCGCGGGTCTTGAGCCACGCCAGATTCGCCTCAGCGAGCGCGGGCAGGTCGAGGAAGAAGTGCTCAGTCTCCTCGAAGCGCGGGGTTTCGCCGTTGATCTTGGAGACCGGATTGAGCAGCTCATCCGGGTCGAGTTCGTTGCCGCAGGCGTCGCACTGGTCGCCGCGGGCGCCGTCGGCGCCGCAAATCGGGCAGGTGCCTTCGATGTAACGGTCCGGCAGGGTGCGGCCGGTGGACGGGGAGATGGCGACCTTCTGGGTGCCCTTGTAGATATAGCCGTTCTTCAGGCACTGCGTGAACAGTTCCTGCACGACTTTCTCGTGGTTGCCGGTGGTGGTGCGCGTGAACAGGTCGTAGCTCAGACCCAAATCACACAGATCCTTGGCGATCACGCGGTTGTAGCGGTTGGCGAGCTCCTGAGCGCTCACGCCCTCCTTGTCCGCCTCCACCAGGATCGGGGTGCCGTGCTCGTCGGTACCCGAGACCATCAGCACGTCATTGCCCTTCATACGTTCGTATCGTGCGTACACGTCGGACGGAACGCCGAAACCGGCGACGTGGCCGATGTGACGCGGGCCGTTCGCGTACGGCCATGCAACATTCACCAAAATATGACTCATGGTGACCGATTATACAAAGCGCCATATCCCACGTTTTCGGCGTATTCCGATAGACGGAAGTGCCGTCGGACGCACCCCGTTCGGACGGTTGCGCGGGCGCGCGCATATGGCGGATATAGCGAATATATGGATATACGAAATACGGACGACGGCCAGCGCGGCCAACATCGGCAGCGGCCGACGGTTATCCACAATGTTGCATCACGAAACAATACTTATCCACATTTCCACCGTTTCGTACGAAGCGGTGGAACGGCGCTTTGAAATCCGTTACGGTACCGACATGGATTCATCACCACCCTTATTAGGCGGCGCCGACCTGCCCGGACCACTTTGCCTGAATGCCCTGCATTCCATGGGCGCGCTATGCAAACTGGACAACGAGAACGCCTACACGTACCACGATTCGCGCACGCTGTATGGCCGCGCCAGCATCATCGCGACGTTGCTGCCAAGCCGATCAGTGGCATGCGCGGGCACCGCAGCCTGGGTATGGTTGGGCGGACTGTTCCCCGAAACCATCGACATCATCGCGAAGGCGCATTGCCGCGCATTGCGATACGGCCGGAAGATCAGCGTGTTTAATCGCAAGGCACCCGACAGCCATGTCATCGCCGTCGGCCCGATCACCGTCACCACACCGCCGCGCACCGCCTGCGATCTGGCCATGAACTGCACTCCGGAAACGTTGCCGTCGGCCATGGAACTCGTCTGCATGCTCATGCAGGAATTCCGGTTCCGCCCCGAAGACTGTCTGCAGATCATGCGCGAGGCCACGCACATCCGCAACGCGCCTTGGGCACGTAATTTCTTCCGGACGATTGAAGGAAAGCTATGACGATTATGCGGCGGGCACGCCATTCACCGGAGAATGCGCGCAGAGAAAACACACGCAGAGAAGACACATGCGGAAAACGGAAATCACGCAAGGCGCACAAGGCTCGCAAAGCAGGGAAAGCGCGGCATGCGGCACGACGTTCGCCGCCGAAATATCAGCCGATGCCACGTCCGAAGGCGCTGGTCGAGCCACCCGCGCCGCCGATTGAACTGACGCCATTGGTGGCGTGCAGCGCCGACACCGCGCAGGACGTGCTATGGCATATCGCGGAGCACGCGCCAAAGCTGCGCAAGTGGCTGGTCGCCAATCCCTCGGCGACACCGGCGATGCTGGAATACCTGGCGCAGGTCGGCGGACCGGGCGTGCCCGAGGCGCTACGGATACTGCTGGAATCGCTGGATGCGCTCGAATCGTGCGAAAACTAACCTTTCGTTCTAGTCTTTCGCTTTAACCCTTTGCTCTACCCTTTGCTCTAGCCCTTCATCGCAAGCACGGCGTTGTAGACCTGCTTGCGGTTGGCAAGCGAACCATCGGACAGCGGGTGTTCGGCGACGACCTGCGAGATCGCGTCCTTGATGCGCAGATTGTCCTCTTGCGCGCGATCCACGGCCAGCACCGCCAAATCCTCGATGGACAGCGTTGCCGGAGCGGCCGCGTCGGCTTCCTCCTCGGAGGCGCCGGCGATGACCAGCACCATTTCGCCGCGTGGCGGATCGTCGGTGACGCTTTGGCGGATTTCGGCGATGGTTCCGCGGCGGATCTGCTCGTAGTCCTTGGTCAGTTCGCGGCACAGCGCCATTTTGCGATTCGGGCCGAGCACGTCGAGCAGGTCCGCCATGGACTCGTCGATGCGGTGCAGGGTTTCGTAGAAAACGATGGTACGACGTTCCGATTTGAGCGCGCGCAGATGCTGCACACGTTCGCTGTGCTTGCGTGGCAGGAATCCTTCGTAGCAGAATCGGTCGGTCGGCAGGCCGGACAGGCAGAGCGCGTCGAGCACCGCGGACGGGCCGGGGGCGCAGGTGACCGGCAGCCCACGGTCGATGGCCCGGCGGACGATGGCCAGTCCCGGATCGTTGATGGTGGGCATGCCCGCGTCGGATACGACGAGCACGGTCGCGCCTTGTTCCACTTGGTCGAGCAGACCGTCGGCCTTGTCACGCTCGTTGTGGTCGTGGTAGGCCACCACGCGTCCGGGCACGCGGATGCCAAGACGATTGGCGAGCGCGTACAGGCGGCGCGTATCCTCGGCCGCGACGATGTCGGCTCCTTCCATCAGCGCGATCAGCCGGGCGGAGGCGTCGGCCGTGTTACCGATCGGCGTGGCCGCAAGTACGACCGTTCCGCGTGGGATGTCGACGTCCGACACCAGTCCGTCAAGTCCGAATTCGGCGCGTTCCGTCGCTTTCGCGAGCCGTGCGGCGGAGTCGGCATCTTCGGCTGGCAGGGCTGGCTGCGCGCTCTCAACAATATGTTCGCTTGTGCTTTCCATATCTCCCAGTATCGCACCGCACTGCCGACGAAAGCCGGACGAAGCCTCGGAACGCATGGTCAGATCGGACGGGACTCGTGCACCATCTGGCGGTCGCCGTAATAGAGGGTGTCACGCCAGGATTCGTGCCGGTCGGGCAAGGTTCCGGCACGCACGCCGTTCGCCCGGTCATGCGCCGCACGGCGGTTCGCCCGCCACGCGGTGATTCGCTCCCACAGATGAGGCGTATCGGCCGGCACGAAGAACCAGCGCAGCCAGCCGACGAACATATCCTCCAGCGAATGCCAGAAGCCGATGTACGACAGCAGCGCCCATGTCGTGACGGTCGCGTTGAATCCGGCGAAGATGGCGTTGCCCCAGTTGCCGGACAGCGTGTCCGCGTAGAACACCAGTGCGGAGAAGATGATGATGCCCCATGGCATCGCCACATACAGCGGCGGCGAGGCGGTGCGGTCGTTGACTTTCGGTGTGCGGGCGAACGGAATCTTCGTATTGGTCATGCCTTGCTGGATCGATTTCAGCGTGCCCGCCAGATTCACGGTCAGCAGCACGATGTTGAATCCGTAGATGCGCAGGATGTCCGACCGCTTGTATCCGTTGCGCTTCAAATCGGAGGACATGGTCAGGAAGTACGGCAACGACGCGGCCACCACCCATGGGCTCAGCAGCCGTTGGTCGAACGGATAGGCGAGCAGGAACATCAGACCGAAGCTCGACCATGCGATCGACGCCATGTAGTTCACGCGCAGGCACCACTCCCCCAGTTTCACCGGGTTGCCTTGCGCGCGTCTGGCTTTGACGATGCGGAAGAATTTGCCGATGATCAGCAGGCCGCCGTTCGCCCAACGCCGCCGCTGCACCACCAGCGATCCGAAGTCCGGCGGGGTCGAGCTGTAGCTCAGTCGTTCCGGATAATTCACCAGATGCCAGCCGTAGTAGCCCAGGTCCACGCTCGATTCGGTGTCCTCGATGACCGTACGGTCCTGGATGTAGGTGCGGATGGTGCGTGGACCTTCCGTGGATACCACGCAGATGTCGCCCAGCGCGGCCTTGCGGATCACGGCGTTCGCACCCACCCAGAAAGTCGCGTCGTAATACGTCATGCCCTGATGCAGCACGTGCTGGATGTCGGTGGTGGCCGCGGCGATGCGTTCGATGCGCGTCGGCGCACCTCGGTAGGACGAGTACGGCGTCTGGATGACGGCCACCCGCTCGTTGCCGGGCTGTTCAAGCTGGTAGACGAGTCGCAGGCAGTAGTCGCGCAGCAGCATGGAATCGGCATCGAGCGTCAGCACATATTCGGAATCGCGCATGACGAAGTCCGGCGACTCCCCCTCGCGCGCGTCACGCAGGAACACGCCATCGGCAGTCTCCTCGCGTTTGATGCGGTGCCCCATCAAACCGATGAAGGAATTGAGGTTCATGGCCTTGTTGCCTTCGGTGGACGTCGACGCGTACTGCTTGCGTTCGAACGACCATCCTTTGACGGTGAAGATCCATACCAGCCGGTTGTACAGTTGCACGATGCGTTCCGGCTTGATCTGCTGCTGCAGCATGGTTGCCTCGTTGAGCGCCTGCTCCGTCAATCGCAGGTCGCGTGCCAAGGCGAGCAGCACCTGGTCGCGGAAGAAATCATCGGTATGGTCCTCGATGACCCACGCGTCGGCCTTGCGTTCAAGCCAGGCGGCGGCGTACCGATAGTCCTCCGCGCATTGGGTGACGATGCTGCGCCGCACATACGTTTGGTCGGCGAGTTCGGCGCGCACGCGTTGCCGCGTCTGCTCGAAGCGATGCGATGGCTCGGACAGTTCACGCATGATTTTCGGGACGAGTCCGCGGCAAGCCTGCAGGATCGCACGGTTCTCGTCGGTTTTCGGATGCGGCGGATCGTCGATGAGCAGCACCACCGCCTCATCGGGGAATTCCTGCAGCGCGGCTGACCAAATCGTCTTCTCCACCACCTTCGGCTGCTCCACATACGAGGGAATCAGCACGGTGATGCCTTTGTCGTAATCGTGCGAGAAATGCTCGTCCAGCATCGCCCGCGGCACGCGTTCGTGTTGCAGGAAACGGTGCAACGCGCCTTGACGCGTCACCAGATAGACCATCGCGCTGAAAATCAGCGTGGTGACGATACCCAGGTACAGCACGCCTTCGATCACGAACCGCAGGGTGACGTGGTCGTTGTAGACGAACAGCGTCAGAATCATGGTGATCATGTAGACCAGCCATGCGATCACAGTGAAGACGATCGCCACGTAGCCAAGCACGATACGCGACGGTTTCGGCTTCTCGTGCATGATGGCCAACGGCTGTGTGGTGGTCTCCGCGCCCCACTGGTGGTGGCGGACATTGCGCTCCTCATGCTCTTTGGCCACGCCTACCCCCTTATATCTTTCTGGAATATTCCCAAGAGGTAGTCACGCAATCACGACTACCCCGTCGATCATGGTCATCCAGTATTACACTGAGTAACTGTACTGCAAATTTTCTGCAACATATCGCACCATGTTGCAGACTGCAAATATTGCCGTATTTGTTTCATGAAAATTGCAGCAACACGGCAACGGGCATGTAGCGAGGAAGCCGCCATACGTACGGTTTCACACCCCAAGAAGGGAGGAATCGATGAAACCGCTGTTCCCAGGAAAGCGATTCTCGTTCTTCCGCCTGTTCGTGGCGTTGCTGTGCGTCACGCTGATCGTCGGCGGCACATGGATGTGGCTGACATTCACGCGCACCGCGGCGAAGAAGATGCCGGCGCCGTGGTTCGGCGGCTACGTGGACGTGACGGCCACACCGCAATACGAATTCGAATCGAACGTCGGCACCGTCTATCAGAACGAGATTCTGTCGTTCATCACCGGCGACGGATGCAAGCCGTCCTGGGGCGGCTATTATTCGCTCGATTCGGCGGCCCATGATCTCGATCTCGACAGCCGCGTGGCGCAGGTCTACAAGACCGGCCGCACGATCACCGTCAGCTTCGGCGGGCAGTCGGGCAAGGAGCTGGCCAGCACCTGCGCCGACGTGGACGCGTTGGCCAACGCATACCAGCAGGTCATCGACCGGTACCACATCACGTCCATCGATTTCGATATCGAGGAGTCGAATCTCGACGGTTACAGCGATGCCGCCACACGGCGGGCGCAGGCTGTGGCGAAGTTGGTCGAGCACGCGAAGGAGAAGAACGAGGACCTTGCCGTAAGCCTGACGATTCCCGCGGATCGTCATGGCATGACGAAGCCCGGTATGGAGACGATTTCCGCCTTCTTCGATTCCGGAGTTTCGCTGGCTTCCGTGAATCTGATGACAATGGATTTCAATGTGCCGTCCACCACGGAGGACCAGTCGTCGCTGATTAAGGAATCGTTGAACGCGGCGCACGCGCAGTACAAGACGATGCTGTACCAACGAGGCAAGCTGTTCAGCGACCATCAGATATGGGAATTGATGGGAGCCACCGTGCTTATCGGCCAGAACGACACCAAAAACGAGTTCTTCACGCTTGACGACGCGCAGCACGTCAATTCGTTCGCGTTGGAAACCAGTCTCGGACGCCTCAGTATGTGGTCGCTGAATCGAGACAAGCAATGCGGTGAGAACTATACGAACACCAATACCATCAAAACGTTCTGCAGCGGCGCGAAGCAGACCGACGGCGAATACGCCACCATGCTCGGCTCCGGACTGACCGGAACACCCGGTTCCATCGTCGACTTCGACATCTCCAAGATGGATTCCTCGAAGTCCAGCACCCAGAGTTACCCGACCTGGAGCGCCGGCACGCAATACAGGCGCGGTGACAAGGTGATCTGGAACGGCAACATCTACGAAGCCCTTGGACCCAGCGAGAACGAGCAGCCCGACAGCGCCGAGAACGGCGTGGACGCGCAATGGCGCATCATCGGACCGGTGCTGTAGCCGGACGGATGGGCAAGACAAAAGCAAGGACCAAGCGGGAAGCGAGAGCGGAAGGATACATCATGGCAGCAATTCATTCCGGCGCCCGGAGCGCGCACGGCAGAACGAGGTACGCCTCCGCAGACGCAGTCGATCCGAATCGTCTGGATCTGCCTGCCAATTGGAACGTCAAACGGCTCAGGCTCATCCTCGGCGTCATCTGCGCCGGAGCGCTGGCGCTCACCGTCATCGTCTACATGCATGAGAGCGTCCTCGCGATTAGGAAGGACCCGGTGACCGTCATCGTGTGGCTTGTCGGCATCGCCGTATGCCTCGTGTACAGCAAGCGACGCAGCCCGATTCCTTTGGCCGCCGGACACACTGCGCTGCCGCTGATTTTCGTCGCGCTGCTCATCACCGGCTACTACAGCGACCTGCTGGCCATGCTGGTCATCATCATCACGCTGTCGGCCTGCATCAGGGCGCGCAACGTACTCGTCGGCTTGCTGCACGCGTGCTCGGAACTGGCGTTGCTGCTATTGATCAGGCCATTGTTCCGGGACGATCCGCGCATGCTGTCCCTGATCGTCAATCCGCATACCAATTACACGTGGCTCAGCCCGTATTCGGTCAGGCATTGGATCATCCCATTCGTGATTGTGATGGTCGCCGCACCATGCATCCGCCTGGTATGCGACCTCATCATCTTCCTGTTCGCCGGACTGCCGTTGCGCAAGGCGATACGCGAATATTCGCTCTCGCGCATCCTTGGCGCAACCGTCGCCGATCTGCTGGCGATCGTCTGGGTGCCGGAACTCATCCGCTTCACCCATACGGCCGACGACCCCGCTTCCACGCTGTCGATGTTCCTGCTGGCAATCTGCCTGTACTCGCTCGTCCTATTGGCTTTCGACATTCTGTCGCGTCTGACGCGCTCCCGTATGGCATTGTCCAGTCTGGCGCTGGTCACCGATGCCTTGCCTTTGCCGAACGTGAATCCGGAGCAGACGGTAACGCGTCGCATCAACCGTGCGCAGAAGCGGCTGCGCTGCTTCATCAGCGATAGTTGCGAATTGGACAAGCCGTGGCATGCGTATCGGTATTCGCAACGCATCGACAATGGTTCGCAGCATTTCTATATCGCTTTCGAACGCGGATTGTGGAATCGTCCGTTCCTGCCGGTCGATATGGAGGTATTGCAGACAGCCGGCGAAATACTCACCGAAGCGCTGCGTGTCAACAACGAAGTGTCGGTGCTGCGTACGGAATCGGAGACAGATGCGTTGACCGGAGCGTTGACGTATCAGGCGTTCCTGGCGCATTTGGAAAGCCTGCAGACGGAGAACGTGCACAACCATGTGGCCATCATCTATCTGGAGGTCGAGCATCTGCGCGGACTCAACACGCAGTATGGCCGCAAAATCGGCAATGCGGCCCTGCGTTGCGTGGCCGATCGTCTTCAGAACGTACGTCCGCCGCAATCAGCGTTCTACCGTGTCAATGGCGACGAATTCGCTTTGGTCATCGCCGACGAGCCGTCTCATGAGGATATCGAGCGGCTGGCCACGACCATGCGCGAGACAGCGAGCGAGCCGATGGTCACCACCATGGGCGAGGTGTCCCTATCCATATCGGTCAGCATGTCGTTCTCCAACGAGGTCACCGGATATGCGCCGCTTCTGTCTGATGCGCGCGCCCATGTGGCCGCGGAAATCAGCATGGACGAAGTCATCGAAACCGATACCGGCGATATCTCCAAAACGTTGCGCAGCGCCATCGAATCCGGCAATATCACGGTGCTGTATCGGCCGATCTTCGACCTCAACACCCGTTCCATCGATTCGCTCAGCACCGTGGTGCGCGTGCATGACGAACACGGCCACACCTTCAACCCGCATTTCGTGCTGGACGAGGCCCGCAAACTGGATATCAGCGCGAAGCTCACGCAGGCCGCGCTCGACATCTGCGCGGAGGATATGGAACGCTTCCGCGAGATCGCGCCGCAGCTCACCATCGTGGGACTGTGCATGAACGGCGGCGAGACCAACCGTTCCGGCTTCACGGACCATATCAAGGAACTGTGCGCGAGGTATCCGCACCTGCGTTTCTGCCTGCAGCTGGGCTCGCACGCCGTGCATAGCCCGTACGACGGCTTCGAGAACGCGGTCCGCGATCTGGCTGCGATGGACCAAGTGAGCATTGGCCTGACGCACACCGGTTCGTCGTATTCGGAAGTGAACACGTTCTCGCGACTGCCGATCACCTTCGCGCACATTGACGGACGCGTGGTCGGCGAATACAAGAATCCGACAGCGGCGCATCTGATGAGCAATCTGGTGAAATTGACGGACAACGACGGCTTCAAGCTGGTATTCGACGGCGTGGCGCTGCCCGACCAGGTCGAATTCGTGCATTCGATCGGAGGTACGCTGGCCGAGGGCGACCTGCTCAGCACGGCGATGACGGCCAACGAGCTGCTCATGCGGCTGCAGACGACCGGCACCGCTTTGATCCGATAGCGGTTTGTCGGCAGCCGTACGCAGGCCATCGTCCGCCGCCTGACATGACGGAAGGATTGACGATTTGTGCAGATTTGCCACCCGTAGCCGCGTCACCCCGTCGTCTGCGCAGACCCGTTGGTAATCTGTGATTGGTTTACGTGGCAAACCAATCACGAATGATGGAAAAGCGAGCCATATAAGCAGAACCGCGCGTCCGCGCGCAAAATCACACAGAGAGACCCATGAATATCATCAATTTCTTCGTCAACCTCATCAAGGACCCCCGCACCGCGATTGCCAGCTGGATCGCGATGGGCGTCGCCCCGACCCTCGGCTTCATCTTCCTCATCGTCTTCATCGAGACCGGTGTGGTCTTCTTCCCGTTCCTGCCGGGCGATTCCCTGCTGTTCGCGGCCGGCTTCTTCGCCGCTCCCGACGCGAAGACCGGCGTGTCCGCGCTGCCGCTGTTCGCTCTGCTGCCGGTGGTCTGGTGCGCGCCAATCATCGGCGACCAGTGCAATTACTGGATCGGCCACTTCTTCGGCCGCCGCATCCTCGAATCCGGCAAGGTCAAGGCCATGACCCCGGAGCGCATCGAGAAAACCGAGAAGATGATTGAGAAGTGGGGCCCGCTGGCCGTGTTCCTGGGACGTTTCTTCCCGTTCATCCGCACGTTCATGCCGTTCATCTCCGGCATTTCCGGCATGCGTTGGAGCCGTTTCACGCCGTTCTCCGTGCTCGGCGGCCTGTGCTGGTCCACGCTGTTCACGCTGCTCGGCTATTTCTTCGGTGGCATTCCGGCGGTGCAGAAGCACTTCGAATTGGTGATCATCGCGATTCTGGTGCTGTCACTGATTCCGACGATCGTCGGCCTGCTCAAGGCCAAGTTCGGCAAGAAGAAGCCGGAAAGCACCACGGAAGCCGAGTGATTTGCTTTCCAGTAATCGCAAGGTGGCTGTGCCAGACGATTACCGAGCAATCGCAAGGTGGCTGCCGGATGATTGTCGGCTAATCGTCGGCTGATTGCAACACGCGGAGTGCGGAATTGCGTTTTTCCGCACTCCGTACTAGTATTCTGAGAGTTGCCTTGCAGAGCAGGGTGACATCCACGGGGCTGTAGCTCAGTTGGTAGAGCGCTTCGTTCGCATCGAAGAGGTCGCGGTTTCGACTACCGTCAGCTCCACTAAGCCCGCTGCATTCATTCCACCGCAGCGGGCTGTTTCTTTTTGCTTTCTTTTTTTACTTTTCTTTCGACTCCTTGCGATTCCGTTTTCCGCGATTTTCCAACGATTCCCACGCCGCCGATTCCTGCACCGCCATCGCAAAGTCGGACTGCAAGACCCCACTGCGTTCCCAAACACCCGCCCAAGCCTCCGCACGCCAAAAGTCACATTCAACCACGTTAAACGCCAGTTAACGGGGTCATTTTCGCGTTTTCAGCAACTTTGACCCCGTTAAAACCTGTTTTTCTGCATTTTTACCGCCCTAAACCACCCCTAATAGGCCTTTTACGTCAAA
>NZ_JBNMKH010000053.1:0-14790 GCF_050874245.1 Bifidobacterium sp.
AATTCCGAACACACCCCTCGTCGCGTTATGGGCGGTCTATATAAGGCCGACCATACGCGTCAGGCGGCGAAGTACTCCACGCCGGCTGCGAACAGTGGCTGGTCCTTCTCGCCGGGCACATTCACGAACGTGCCGTTGCTATAGCGCTCGGAGTGGCCCATCTTGCCGAACACGCGGCCGTCCGGGCTGGTGATGCCTTCGATGGCCAGCAGCGAGCCGTTCGGGTTCACGTCCAGATCCATGCCGGGAACGCCGCTCTCGTCTACATACTGCGTGGCGATCTGGCCGTTGGCCTTGAGCTGGGCGAGCACGTCGTCGGAAGCCACGAAGCGACCCTCACCGTGGGAGATGGCGATGGTGTGCATGTCGCCCACCTCGGTCTTCGCGAGCCACGGGGAGAGGTTCGATGCCACGCGGGTGCGCACCAGACGGCTCTGGTGGCGACCGATGGTGTTGAACGTCAGCGTCGGGCATTCGGCGGTCATCGGCACGATGTCGCCGTACGGCACCAGGCCAAGCTTGATGAGCGCCTGGAAACCGTTGCAGATGCCGAGCATCAGACCGTCGCGGTTGTTCAGTAGGTCGCGCACGGCCTCGGTCACTGCCGGGGCGCGGAAGAACGCGGTGATGAACTTGGCGGAGCCGTCCGGCTCGTCGCCACCGGAGAAGCCGCCGGGGATCATGATGATCTGGCTCTTCCTGATCTCCTCGACCAGCGCGTTGGTGGATTCGGCCACTGCGGCGGGGGTGAGGTTGTTCACGATGAGCGTGCTCACGTCGGCACCCGCACGTTCGAAAGCGGCGGCGGAATCGTATTCGCAGTTGTTGCCTGGGAACACGGGGATGATTACGTGCGGCTTGGCGACGCCGGTGCCGGTGTACACGGTCTTCTTCGGAGCCTCGAAGGACACGGTCTCGACGGTCTTGCCCTTCTCCTCGCCCTTGGAACGGTACGGGAACACGGATTCGATACCGCCTTCCCAGGCATCCTGCAGCTCGGCAAGATCCAGCGTCTCGCCTGCGGCCACGAACTGATAGTCCTCGGTGGTTTCGCCGACCTCGCTGACCTCGACCAGGTTGGACACGGTCGGAACCTTCGCGTTGTCAGCAAGCTCGATGATGAAGGAGCCGTAGGCCGGGGCGAACAGGTCGTCCACGGTGATGCCATCGGCCAGCTTCACGCCGATCTGGTTGCCGACCGTCATCTTGAAGATCGCCTCGGCACTTGCGCCGTAACCCGGCGTGGACACGGCCAGCGCGTCGCCGAAATCGGTAAGCTCCTCGACTGCGGAGAACGCCTCCAGCAGGCCATCCTTGTCCGGGGTGAGACCATCGGCCTTGTAATGCGGTGCGATGCGGATCACGCGGTGGCCGGCGCCCTTGAACTCGGGGGAGGTGGCGCGCTTCATGTTGCCCACCGCCACGGCGAAGGAGATCAGGGTCGGCGGAACGTCCAGCTGTTCGAACGTGCCGGACATGGAGTCCTTGCCGCCGATCGCGCCGGCGCCCAGATCCACCTGGGCCATCAGAGCGCCCAGCACGGCCGCCATCGGCTTGCCCCAACGTTTCGGCTCGTCGCGCAGCTTCTCGAAGTACTCCTGGAAGCTCAGGTACGCCTTCTCATGCTCGAAGCCGGCGGCGACCAGCTTCGAGAGCGATTCGACCACGGACAGGTAGGCGCCCGTGAACTGGTTCTTCTCCATGATGTACGGGTTGAAGCCCCATGCCATCGCGGATGCGGTGGTGGTCTCGCCGAACACCGGCAGCTTGGCGACCATGGCCATGTTCGGGGTCAGCTGCTTCCTGCCACCGAACGGCATGAGCACGGTGCCCGCGCCGATGGTGGAGTCGAAACGCTCGGAAAGGCCCTTGTTGGAGGCCACGTTCAGGTCGGTGAGCATGGTGTGCATGCGCTCGGCGAGGGTGCCGGTCTTCCACGGGGTGGCGTAGCCGTGCTGCGCCTCGACGTGCACCACCTGGTGCTTCGGAGCGCCGTTGGAGGCGAGGAATTCACGGGACAGATCCACAATCGTGTCTCCGTTCCACACCATCGTCATGCGCGGCTCCTCGGTCACGGTCGCGATGACCTCGGCCTCGAGGTTCTCCTCCCTGGCATAGCCCAGGAACTCGTCCACGTCCTCGGCGGCCACGTCGACGGCCATGCGCTCCTGCGATTCGGAAATCGCCAGCTCGGTGCCGTCCAGACCCTCGTACTTCTTCGACACCTTGTTGAGGTCCACGTACAGGCCGTCGGCCAGCTCGCCGACGGCCACGGACACGCCGCCGGCGCCGAAATCGTTGCAGCGCTTGATCAGACGGCATGCGTCGCCGCGGCGGAACAGACGCTGCAGCTTGCGTTCGACGGGGGCGTTGCCTTTCTGCACCTCAGCGCCGTCGAGCTCCAGCGATTCGACGTTGTGCGCCTTGGATGCGCCGGTTGCTCCGCCGATGCCGTCACGGCCGGTACGGCCGCCGAGCAGGATGACCTTGTCTCCCGGGGCTGGGGTCTCGCGGCGTACGTGATCGGCCGGAGTGGCGGCCACGACCGCGCCCACCTCCATGCGCTTGGCCACATAGCCGGGGTGGTAGATCTCGTCCACCTGGCCGGTGGCCAGACCGATCTGGTTGCCGTAGGAGGAGTAGCCCGCCGCGGCGGTGGTGACGAGCTTGCGCTGGGGGAGTTTGCCCTCAAGCGTCTTGGACACCGGTACGGTCGGGTCGGCGGCGCCGGTCACGCGCATGGCCTGGTACACGTAGGAGCGGCCGGACAGGGGGTCGCGGATGCAGCCGCCGATGCAGGTGGCCGCGCCACCGAACGGCTCGATCTCGGTGGGATGGTTGTGGGTCTCGTTCTTGAACAGGAACAGCCAGTCCTCGTCGTGGCCGTTCACATCCACCTTCACCTTGACGGTGCAGGCGTTGATCTCCTCGGATTCGTCGAGGTTCTTCAGAATGCCGTTCTTCTTGAGCCACTTCGCGCCGATCGTACCCATATCCATCAGGCACACGGGCTTGGCGTCGCGGCCCAGCTCGTGGCGCATCTCAAGATACTTGTCGAAAGCGGCTTGGACGGTGGCGTCGTCGATCTGGACTTCGTCGAGCTGCGTGCCGAACGTGGTGTGACGGCAGTGGTCGGACCAATACGTATCGATCACCTTGATCTCGGTGATCGTCGGATCGCGCTGCTCCTCGGTGAAATGCTCGCGGCAGAACTGCAGGTCGGCCAGATCCATGGCCAGGCCGCGGTCCTCGATGAACTGTTCGAGGTCCGCGTCGCTCATCGTGCGGAAGCCGTCGATGACCTCCACCTTGCCGGGCACCGGCACCTGGGTCTTGAGCGTGGTCTTCACATCCAGCGAGGCCTCGCGGGCCTCCACCGGGTTGATCACGTAATGCTTGATGGCCTCGACGTCGGCTTCGGACAGCTCGCCCTCCAGCGCGTACACCTTGGCGGAACGCACGGTCGGCCGCTCGCCCTGCGAGATCAGCTGGATGCATTCGCTGGCGGAATCCGCGCGCTGATCGAACTGGCCGGGCAGGTATTCCACGGCGAACACGGTGGCGCCGCCGAAATCGGGCAGGTCGGCGGACACGTTGTCCACCTGCGGCTCGCTGAACACGGTCGGCGTGGCCTTGGCGAACAGCTCCTCGCTGATGCCTTCCACGTCGTAGCGGTTGACGAGACGAACGTTCTTCAGGGCCGTGATGCCGAGGATGGTCTTGAGCTCATTGGCGAGCTGCTGCGCCTCGACGTCGAAGCCCGGCTTCTTTTCCACGTATACGCGAAAAACCATGGGTCAACTCCTTGAAAGGGGCTTTGAAAATTAACGGGTTGATGGGAAAACGTTTGGAAACGTTGAAACGTTGGAATGCTGAAAACGGATGCGAAACGACGCAGCCCGCATCCGAGCGGATACTGCGGATGCGGGCTGCACATACGTCATTCGGCGACTTCGATGCCTTCGGACTTGGCCAGTCCGGCCAGACGGCTTTCGATCTCCTCGTAAGCGGGGATGATGTCGCCCAGATCGCGGCGGAACAGATCCTTGTCGAGATGCTCGACCTTGCCGGAATGGTTGCGCTGATCCCACAGGCGGCAGGAATCCGGGGTGATCTCGTCGGCGAGCAACAGCGTGCCGTCGGAGGTGCGGCCCATTTCGATCTTGAAGTCCACGAGCTTGACGTCGATCTTGGCGAAGATCTCGATCAGTGCCTCGTTGATGCGGCGGGCAAGCGGGGCGATCTCGGCCAGATCCTCGCGGGTGCACACGCCGAGCGCCACCAGATCGTCGTCGTTCACGAACGGATCATGCAGTTCGTCGTTCTTCAGGAAGTATTCAAGCACCGGCTCCTTGAGCTCGATGCCCTCTTCGACGCCCAGACGGGAGCAGAAGTGGCCGGCCGCGGTGTTGCGCAGCACGATCTCGAGCGGGAACATGGTGACTTTCTTGACCAGCTGGGAGGTCTCGCCCACGCGGGCCACCAGATGGCTGTCGATGCCGCGCTTCTTCAGCAGATCGAAGATCAGCGTGGTGATGAGGTTGTTCAGCCTGCCCTTGCCGGCGAAATCTTCCTTCTTCTCGCCGTCACCTGCGGTAGCGGAGTTCTTGTATTCGACCCAGAGGACCTCCGGATCGTCAGTTGCGTACAGTTGCTTGGCTTTGCCCTCGTAGAGCTTCTCCAACTTCTCCATTACTCGCCTTTCCTGGTGTTTGGGAGGTAGATAGTTTGGTGAACTTGACGGTTACAAGATACCAACGGGAGGCTACATTGACGCGGTTTCCGGGCGCGTTCCGTCAGGCTTCCTCCGGTATCCGCCGACCGTCCGTCAGATGACGTCGATTTCGAGCGATTCGGCCACGTTCCCGGCTTTGGCGCGCGCGTCGGCCGCGTCGCTTCCGATGGCCAGGGCCACGGCCATACGGCGGTGCCCGTGCACTTCCGGTTTCGCGAAGATGCGCAGGTCGGTGCCGGGTTCCGACAAAGCGGCTGCGATGTTGTGGAATTCCGCTTCGCCATCTCCTTGGACGACGATCGCATGGCTCGCCGCGACGGTGCCTTCCGGAATCGACAGCGCGACATGCTCCTGCGTGACCGGCAGCCCGAGGATCGCGCGCGCATGTAACGCGAACTCGCTCAATCGCTGGGACATCATCGTGACCATGCCGGTGTCGTGCGGTCTGGGGGAGACCTCGTTGAACAGCACGGAACCGTCGGTCAGCACGAACAGCTCCACGCCGAACACGCCCCAGCCCTTCTCTCCGGAATCCTGGGCCTTCGCGACCAGCCCTTCCACGGCGGTGCGGGCGATATGCTGCGCCTGTGTGAGCACGCCTTGGGTAAAGGAGGCAGGTTGCCAAGATTCGCGATAGTCACCGCTTTCCTGACGCTGTCCGATTGGCGAGCATGTCACGATGCCGGCGCTGGAGCTGACCGTCAGCACCGTCAGCTCGTAATCAAGCGGTGCCAACGCCTCCACGATCACGCGGGAGACGTCGCCTTCGTCGTGCGCGCGCCGGCCCTCCTGCGCTTCAGTCCAGGCCGCGTCGATAGCGTCCGCGGAACGCACCACGGACTGTCCATGGCCCGAAGAGCTCATGATCGGCTTGACCACGCACGGATAACCGACGATTTCGGCGCCCGCGCGCAGCTCCTCCAAGGAACCGGCGAAGCGGTACGGGGTGGTCGGCAGGCCAAGCTCCTCATGCGCAAGCACGCGCAAACGTTCACGATCCATGCAGATCGCTGCGATTTCGGCGCTCGGAACAACCTGCGCGCCATGTTCCGCCGCGGCGGCGAGCTCCGAAGTGGCGATCGCCTCGACTTCCGGCACGATGATGTCCGGTTTGATTTCGTCGAACAGCGCGCGCAGTTCGGTGGCGTTGGCCATGTCGAGCACGCGGGCTTCGTGGGCCACCTGCTGGGCCGGCGCGCCCGCGTACGAATCGGCCGCGCACACCCATGCGCCGAGCCTCATCAGTTCAATGGTGACTTCCTTGCCCAGCTCGCCGGAGCCAAGGAACAGAACACGGGTCGGATGCTTGCCAAGCGGAGTGCCGAGGGCACGATTCTCTTCGTTCATGGCTCCTATTGTGCCATCGGCGTAGGATGGAACGCATGTCCGAGATTGAGAAGAACGAAACGCAACGCCCCCTGACCATCGCCATGGTGGTCGACACGTCGGGAAACCGGGGCAATGGAACCTCCAATTCGGCGTTGCAATGGGCCCAGGAATTGGAGCGCCAAGGCCATCATGTCCGTCTCGTGGGCATCGGAGCGCCCGAATATCCGGCACGCGTCAACCATGTGCCGCTGGTCAGCTGGGTGGCCAAGAAGCAGCAGATGCAGTTCGCCGAGCCGAGCGACACGCTGTTCCGCAAGGCGTTCGACGGCGTGGACGTGGTGCATATCTATACGCCGTTCCGATTCGGACAGCACGCCTGCAAAATCGCCAAGCAGATGGGCATAGCCGTCACCGCCGGATACCATGTGCAGCCGGAGAACATCACGTATTCCGCCGGTCCGTTGAAATACATCCCGGGCATCGATTCGTTCATCTACTGGCTGTTCGACATGTGGCTGTACCGCAAGATCGGACACGTGCATGTGCCGACGGAACTGGGAGCGAGCCTATTGCGTTCGCACGGCTACAAGTCGAAGCTGCATGTCATCTCCAATGGCTATGAATCACGGTTCACCGCGAAACGCCAGCGTGAGGCAGACGAGTCGGCGCCGGTGCCGTTCCGTATCGTCGCGTCGGGCAGGCTCACGAACGAGAAGAACCATGTCGCGCTGATTCGAGCGATTGCCCGCTGCCGGCACGCGCAGGACATCGAACTGACGATCGCCGGTACCGGTCCGCTCAAGAAGAAGCTTCAGCGCATGGCCGACCGTCTGTTGGCCCGTCCCGCCTCGATTGGCTTCCATAAGAACGCGGATATGCCGGCGCTTCTGCGTTCCGGCGATTTGCTGGTGCATCCGTCGATAGCCGATCTTGAATCGGTGAGCGTCATCGAAGGCATGGCGGCCGGTCTGGTGCCGGTGATCGCCTCGTCGACGTTGAGCGCTGCCAGCCAGTTCGCGTTGCTGGACGAATCGTTATTCCCTGTGAGAGACGTCGACGCGCTCGCCCGTCGTATCGATTGGTGGATCGACCATCCGGCGCAGCTCTCGCAGTGGGGCGCCACCTATGCCGAACATACGAAGACCAACTATTCGGTCGAATCGTCCGTCCGCAAGTTCGTAGAGATGGAACGGGAGGCGATCGCCGACAACCAGCGCTGATTGCCGGCGATCAAAGGCGGTCAAAGGCGACCGTCGGATTCTGTTGCCGTTTTACAGCAGCGCTATCAGCTGCTCCACCTGCTTGTCCGTGGTCGCCCAGCTGGTGCAGATGCGCATCACGGTATGCGCGTCGTCGGCCTTCTCCATGAAACCGAGACGCACGTGACGCTGCAGTCGTTCGGAGGTCTCGTTGTCGAGCGTGATGAAGATCTGATTGGTGGGCGCGTCGAACGTCAGCGTGTATCCGCGTTCCGTCAGCACCGCGCGGATGCGGTCCGCCGCCTCATTGGCATGGCGGGAGATGCGCAGGTACAGGTCATCGGTGAAGAGCGTGTCGAATTGCAGTCCCAGCAGCCAGCCCTTGGCCAGCAGCGCGCCATGCCGCTTGACAAGCGTCACGAAATGCTTCGGCATGTTGCCATGCGTGAACACCACGGCCTCGCCGAACATCGCACCCACCTTGGTGCCGCCTATGTAGAAGACGTCGGCGAGTCTCGCGATGTCCGCGAGCGTCACGTCGTTTCCGGTCGCCGTGAGCGCGTAGCCGAGCCGCGCGCCGTCGATGAACAGCGGCATGTCGTATTTCGTGCAGACCTCGCGGATCGCCTCGAGTTCGGCCAACGAGTACAACATGCCGTATTCGGTGGATTGCGAGATGTACACGCAGCCGGGGAACACCATGTGCGTGTAGTTGCCGTCCGCGTAGAACGTCTCGCAGTACGAGTCGAGTTCCTTCGCATCGATTTTGCCGTCATGGTGGGGGAGGGTGAGCACCTTGTGGCCGGTCGATTCGATGGCTCCGGCCTCGTGCACATTCACATGGCCGGTGTTCGCCGCAACCACGCCGGCATACTGAGGGGTGATGGAATCGATGATGACCTGATTGGTCTGTGTGCCTCCGACCAGGAAGAAGACCTCGGCGTCGGGGCGGCCGCATGCCTGCCGGATTTTGGCTTTCGCGCTTGCGCAGACGTCGTCGCTGCCGTAACCGGGATATTGGTTGTGTGCGGTTTCGGCGAGACGGGAGATGATTTCCGGGGTCGCGGCGCAGGAATAATCGTTTTCGAAAGACAGCATGCGCGTAGCCTCCTGTTGTCGCATGATTAGAAACATGCTGATTGGTGGAATGCCGTGGATAGCAAAAAACCTCGGACGATTTCCGAGGTTTTTCTTGCTGGGTGGCTAACGCGGCTCGAACGCGCGACCTTCTGAACCACAATCAGATGCTCTACCAACTGAGCTATAGCCACCATGTTCTCACTTCCATGTGGAAGCGCAACAGGTGAATACTATACACGATTTTCCGGAGATGTGCTCATCGGCGTGTTGCGTATTTCCATGCTCTGGCATTCCCGCACGTTCATTATGTGAACAGTGTGTTACGCGTCCGATGGGCTATTGCGTAGCTTATAAGCGATTTCAACTGAAGATGTCACAACGGGGTCGGCGGATTGCCGGCCCCGTTTGTTTTCCGGAACGGAAGACGGTGGCATATGAGAAAGAGAGAGGAACAATGCAGAAGGTCAAAGCCTTTGGTGATTGGCTCACCAAATGGTTCACCCTGATTGTGATCGTGTGGGCGGTTTTCAACTATTTCGTGCCGCAGACCAGTCTGTGGGGCAAGTCCTACACCGGCTATTTCCTGGGCATCGTGCTGTTCGGTATGGGTCTGACGCTGACGCTTGACGATTTCAAGCGTATCCTGACCCAGCCGCTGATGGTCATCGTCGGCACGGTGGCTCATTTTGTGATTATGCCATTGGTGGCTGTGCTGCTGTGCTGGATCTTCCGCCTTGATGGGCCGCTCGCCGTCGGCGTGATTCTGGTCGGTTGCTGCCCGTCCGGCACTTCGTCCAACGTGATGAGCTATCTGAGCCGTGGCGATGTGGCTCTTGACGTGTCCATCGGCATCCTGTCCACGCTGTGCGCGCCGTTCATGATTCCGTTGCTGATGCAGTGGCTTGCCTCCCAGTATGTGACCGTTCCGGTTCAGTCCCTGTTCCTGAACGCGGTCAAGGTCGTGCTTTTCCCGATCGCGCTTGGTGTGATCTGCCATGCGATCTTCAAGGAAAAGATCGAAAAGGTTACGGTGGCGCTGCCCATCGTCTCCCAGGTGGCCATCCTGCTCATCATCGGCGTTGTGGTGGCGGCCAATGGCCCGAAGCTGTTCGTGGCCTCTTCGCTGCTCGCCATCCCGGTGGTCATCCTGCACAATCTGTGTGGATACGCATTGGGCTTCGGCTTCTCGAAGCTTATGTACAAGGTGTATCCAAAGGGCTTCCGTTACGCCCAGCAGAAGGCCATCACCTTCGAGGTCGGCATGCAGGATTCCGCTTTGGGCGCCACGCTGGCTTTGAGCTCGTTCGCTTCCAATCCGCTGGCCGCCGTGCCGTCCACGTTCTTCAGCGTGTGGCACAACATCTCCGGTTCGGTGCTGTCCAGCTGGTGGCGTGAGCATGATGACAAGCATCAGATCCATCCGGATTCTGACAATGGCGAGAAGGGGTCCGCGACCAAGGATTCCACTGCCGTGGCTGTCGATAAGGGTGCCAAGGTGCCTGTCGACGACTAGTCGGTCGTTGATGTGTCCGCAGTCCCTGAACCGTGCAGAACGGTTCAGGGACTGTTGCGTTGTGATTGGTTTTAGCGTGATGATGTGCGGTTTTGTTATTTTGAACAGTAATGGACTGAGGTATTGGAAATATTGGGTTTGCGGGCTGTTTCGAACTTGCTAAATGTTCGTTTTGATGTATACTGAAAGTGAAGGCCGGAGTTGCGGATCGGTCGAGGATTCGTCAGGTCGCAACGAAGCGCCGATGGCCGTGAGGCCCATGCGCAACGCCTTCAAGATAATTGAAGATAGCGATTCGAGAGGGCGGCACAGGTTGTACGGCGAGGATGCCGGGCCGCACGATTTATGACGGGAATGCAGAATCGAGAAAACGAACGATACGCGCAAGGTGGCGCGTGAGGATTTGGTGGCTCCGACGTCGGGATGACGTCGGAGCCACTTTTTTGAATGTGAAATGTGATTTATAGGGCGATGTCGACTGCGACACGGGTGACATGTTGTTGTCCGACTGATCCGTATACTGGTAATTCGTGTGTGCCAACGGCATGCCTTATGTGACAGGCGTGTGGGTTGGGATATCCCGGAACTCGATTGAATCACGCGCAGCAATGCGGCGGTGGGAGAGTGATGGGCCATCGGGCCGGTGGACTGTGGCTATCTCTACGATTCATGTCGTTGGAGTGTGGGTGCAGTGCGGCGGTCACACGAAACCAAAAGAAACCACTGAATCGGAGAATTCAAGTTGCCTACTATTGAACAGCTCGTCCGTAAGGGACGCCAGGCAAAGCCGAAGAAGTCCAAGACTTTGGCACTGAAGGGAAGCCCGCTGCGTCGCGGCGTGTGCACCCGTGTTTACACCACCACCCCGAAGAAGCCGAACTCGGCACTGCGTAAGGTTGCCCGTGTGCGCCTGAGCTCCGGTGTCGAAGTCACCGCTTACATCCCGGGCGAGGGCCACAACCTGCAGGAGCACTCCATCGTGCTCGTGCGCGGCGGCCGTGTCAAGGATCTGCCGGGTGTTCGTTACCACATCGTTCGTGGCGCCCTCGATACCCAGGGTGTGAAGGATCGCAAGCAGGGTCGTTCCCTGTACGGAGCAAAGAAGGCGAAGTAAGAGATATGTCACGTAAAGGACCTTCCAAGAAGCATCAGCTGCTGCCGGATCCGATCTACGGTTCCACCGTTGTGGCACAGCTCATCAACAAGATTCTGCTTGACGGCAAGAAGTCGATCGCTGAGGACATCGTCTACAGCGCCCTCGATATGGTCAAGGAGAAGACCGACCAGGAGCCGGTCGCCGTTCTCAAGCGCGCTCTGGACAACATTCGTCCGTCCCTCGAGGTTCGCTCCCGCCGCGTCGGTGGCGCTACCTATCAGGTCCCGGTCGAGGTGAAGCCGGCCCGCGCCAACACCCTGTCCCTGCGCTGGCTCACCGACTTCTCCCGCGCCCGTCGCGAGAAGACCATGGCCGAGCGTCTGGCCAACGAAATCCTCGACGCCTCCAACGGCCTCGGTGCTTCTGTCAAGCGCCGCGAGGATACTCACAAGATGGCAGAGGCCAACAAGGCCTTCGCTCATTACCGCTGGTAATTAGTCAAGAACGAGAGTTAAGGAACACTCATGGCACTAGACGTGCTTACTAATCTGAACCAGATCCGTAACATCGGCATCATGGCTCATATCGATGCTGGTAAGACCACCACCACCGAACGTATCCTGTACTACACCGGCAAGAACTACAAGATCGGCGAGACCCATGATGGCGCCTCGACGATGGACTTCATGGCTCAGGAGCAGGAGCGCGGCATCACCATCCAGTCCGCAGCCACCACCTGCTTCTGGAATCGTCAGACCCACGACGTGAAGGACAAGTTCCAGATCAACATCATCGATACCCCTGGCCACGTGGACTTCACGGCCGAGGTGGAGCGCTCCCTGCGAGTGCTCGACGGTGCTGTCGCCGTGTTCGATGGCAAGGAAGGCGTGGAGCCGCAGTCCGAGACCGTGTGGCGTCAGGCCGACAAGTACGGTGTCCCGCGTATCTGCTTCATCAACAAGATGGATAAGCTCGGCGCCGACTTCTACTACTCCGTCGACACCATCAAGAAGAAGCTGGGTGCGACCCCGCTCGTCGTGCAGCTGCCTATCGGTGCTGAGAACGACTTCGCAGGCGTCGTCGACCTGATCCGCATGAAGGCCTACGTCTGGAACGACGTCAAGGATGATATGGGTGCTCACTACGACACCGTCGACATCCCGGCCGATCTGCAGGACAAGGCCGAGCAGTATCGTTCCGAGCTGCTGGACCAGGTCGCGGAATCCGACGAGGAGCTGCTCGAGAAGTACCTCGAGTCCGGCGAACTGACCGAGGACGAGATCCGCGCGGGCATCCGCAAGCTCACCATCAACCGTGAGGCCTACCCGGTGCTCTGCGGCTCCGCCTTCAAGGACAAGGGCGTGCAGCCGATGCTGGATGCCGTTGTCGACTACCTGCCGAGCCCGGAGGACGTGCCGTCCATCGTCGGTTTCGACCCGCAGGACGAGTCCGTCGAGATCGACCGCAAGCCGACCACCGACGATCCGTTCTCCGCACTGGTCTTCAAGATCTCCACCCACCCGTTCTACGGCAAGCTCGTGTTCGTGCGTGTGTACTCCGGCTCCGTCAAGCCGGGCGACACCGTCCTCGACTCCACCAAGGAGAAGAAGGAACGCGTCGGCAAGATCTTCCAGATGCACGCCGACAAGGAGAACCCGGTGGATGCCGCCGAAGCCGGCAACATCTACACCTTCGTGGGCCTGAAGAACGTCACCACCGGTGATACCCTGTGCGACGAGAAGGCTCCGATCTCCCTCGAATCCATGACCTTCCCTGATCCGGTGATCGAGGTGGCCGTGGAACCGAAGACCAAGGCCGACCAGGAGAAGATGAGCATCGCTCTGGCGAAGCTCTCTGACGAGGATCCGACCTTCCAGGTGAAGACCGACGAAGAGTCCGGTCAGACCCTGATCTCCGGCATGGGCGAGCTGCAGCTCGACATCATCGTCGACCGTATGCGTCGTGAGTTCAAGGTGGAGTGCAACGTCGGTAACCCGCAGGTTGCATACCGCGAGACGATCCGCAAGGCCGTCATGAACCAGGAATACACGCACAAGAAGCAGACTGGTGGTTCCGGCCAGTTCGCAAAGGTCCTGATGAACTTCGAGCCGCTCGACACCGAGAACGGCGAGACCTACGAGTTCGTCAACGAGGTCACCGGCGGCCACATCACCAAGGAATTCATTCCTTCCATCGATGCTGGCGTGCAGGAAGCCATGGAATCCGGCATCCTCGCTGGCTTCCCGGTGGTTGGCGTCAAGGCTACCGTCACCGACGGTCAGGTCCATGATGTCGATTCCTCCGAAATGGCCTTCAAGATCGCAGGTTCCATGTGCTTCAAGGAAGCTGCCCCGAAGGCCAAGCCGGTCATCCTCGAGCCGATCATGGCCGTGGAAGTGCGTACTCCGGAAGAGTACATGGGCGATGTGATGGGCGACATCAACGCACGTCGTGGTTCCATCCAGTCCATGACCGACTCCACCGGTGTCAAGGTCATCGACGCCAAGGTCCCGCTGTCCGAGATGTTCGGCTACATCGGCGATCTTCGTTCCAAGACCCAGGGCCGCGCAATGTTCACCATGCAGATGGACTCCTACGCAGAGGTTCCGAAGAACGTCTCCGAGGAGATCATCAAGGCCCAGCGCGGCGAGTGACACGCGCCGCCACTGAAGTGGAAACTGTCTCCAGTCAGCGCTAGTATTTTGTAGCGCTGACTGGGTTCGGGCTCCAAAGTGGCACAAACCCGTCAAACCCAGTAAAATGTAGCGAGTGCCTTGAAATGAGTTCAAGGCTTACTACGAGACGTCCAGGAGGACAAACACATGGCAAAGGAAAAGTACGAGCGTACTAAGCCGCACGTTAACATTGGTACCATCGGCCACGTCGATCACGGCAAGACCACTCTGACCGCAGCTATCTCCAAGGTGCTGCACGAGGAGTACCCGGATGTGAACCCGGAGTATGACTTCAACCAGATCGATTCCGCTCCGGAAGAGGCCGCCCGCGGTATCACCATCAACATCGCCCACATCGAGTACCAGACCGAGAAGCGTCACTACGCTCACGTCGACTGCCCGGGCCACGCCGACTTCGTGAAGAACATGATCACCGGCGCCGCTCAGATGGATGGCGCCATCCTCGTTGTGGCCGCCACCGACGGCCCGATGGCCCAGACCCGCGAGCACGTCCTGCTCGCTCGTCAGGTTGGCGTTCCGAAGATCCTCGTCGCTCTGAACAAGTGCGATATGGTCGATGACGAAGAGCTCATCGAGCTCGTTGAGGAAGAGGTCCGTGACCTCCTCGACGAAAACGGCTTCGATCGCGACTGCCCGGTCATCCACGTGTCCGCTTACGGCGCACTGCACGATGACGCTCCGGACCACGAGAAGTGGGTTGAGCAGATCAAGAAGCTCATGGACGCCGTCGACGAGTATATCCCGACCCCGGTCCACGATCTGGACAAGCCGTTCCTGATGCCGATCGAGGATGTCTTCACCATCTCCGGCCGTGGCACCGTGGTGACCGGCCGTGTCGAGCGTGGTAAGCTCCCGGTCAACTCCAACGTCGAGATCGTCGGCATTCGTCCGACCCAGACCACCACCGTCACCTCCATCGAGACCTTCCACAAGCAGATGGACGAGTGCGAGGCTGGCGACAACACCGGTCTGCTGCTCCGTGGCATCAACCGTGACCAGGTCGAGCGTGGCCAGGTTCTGGCTGCTCCGGGCTCCGTGACCCCGCACACCAAGTTCGAGGGCGAAGTCTACGTGCTGACCAAGGACGAAGGCGGCCGTCACTCGCCGTTCTTCTCCAACTACCGTCCGCAGTTCTACTTCCG
>NZ_JBNMKH010000054.1:0-14025 GCF_050874245.1 Bifidobacterium sp.
ACAAGGGCTACATCGCTCCGTACTTCGTCACCAACGCCGACGATCAGACCGCAGTGCTCGAAGACCCGTACATCCTGCTGACCTCCAGCAAGCTGTCCTCCCAGCAGGACGTGGTCCACATCGCCGAACTGGTCATGAAGACCGGCAAGCCGCTGATGATCATCGCCGAGGATGTCGACGGCGAAGCCCTGCCGACCCTGATTCTGAACAACATCCGTGGCACCTTCAAGTCCTGCGCCGTCAAGGCTCCGGGCTTCGGTGATCGCCGTAAGGCCATGTTGCAGGATATGGCTATCCTGACCGGCGCCCAGGTGGTGTCCGACGAGCTGGGCCTGAAGCTCGACTCCGTCGATATGTCCGTGCTTGGCACCGCCAAGAAGGTCATCGTCTCCAAGGACGAGACCACCATCGTGTCCGGTGGCGGCTCCAAGGAGGATGTGGCTGCCCGTGTGGCTCAGATTCGCGCTGAAATCGAGAACACCGATTCCGATTACGATCGCGAGAAGCTGCAGGAGCGTCTGGCCAAGCTGGCTGGCGGCGTCGCAGTCATCAAGGTCGGCGCGGCCACTGAGGTCGAGGCCAAGGAACGCAAGCACCGCATCGAGGATGCCGTGCGCAACGCCAAGGCCGCCATCGAGGAAGGTCTGCTTCCGGGCGGTGGCGTGGCCCTGATTCAGGCCGCAGCCAAGGCCAAGGATGATGTCAAGCTCGAAGGCGACGAGGCTACCGGTGCCGCGATTGTGTTCCGCGCCGTCGAAGCTCCGATCAAGCAGATCGCCGAGAACGCCGGCCTGTCCGGTGACGTGGTGATCGACAAGGTTCGCTCCCTGCCTGACGGTCAGGGTCTGAACGCTGCCACCAACGAATATGAGGACCTGCTGGCGGCAGGCGTCACCGATCCGGTCAAGGTGACCCGTTCCGCCCTGCAGAACGCCGCTTCCATCGCCGGCCTGTTCCTGACCACCGAAGCTGTGGTGGCCAACAAGCCGGAGCCGCCGGCAGCTGCCGCTCCGGCAGCAGGCGCCGACATGGGCTACTGATAGGCGATATCCGGTAGTCCCTGTTCTTCGCGAATAGGCGTATGGGGTCCGTTTCCTCGATATTGGGGAAACGGACCCTTTCCGTATCATGCCAATGGCCGCTTTGCTGAGCATGTCGGTCATTGGCCGGATGCGCCGGAATGACGTTTCCGGGATATGAGCATCGCACCGATAGCCACCGTCATGGCCGATATTCCACCGCAGGCCAAGACGAGTCGTCTCATGTCGTAGGGGAATCCCGTCATCGGCAACGTTGGCGGTTCGATTGCGCTCCACTGCTCCTCGTCGATGCCGATGCCAAGCAGCGGCTCTAGGCTGAATGCCCCCTGTTGATCGGTTATGCTCAGGTCGTACCAGTACCTGCCGCTCTTCCATGTTTCCCAGCCGAAATCCTCGGGGATGAATTCGGGCCCTTTGCTGGTGCCGTGCGCTTGTACCACGGCGTTTTTCGCGATGGAGCGTTCTGCTTGGGAGCCCTTGACGTCGGAACACCAATTCAATGTGCTGACGATCTGGAGTGAAGGCACCGCTTCGAATTTCATGATGATGCTGTCGTGCACGGCATCGGTACCTCCCGCGTATCGGAATGTGTCCGCTGCCTTGGTCCGTGCCTGACGTGTCTCGGCAAGCACTTGGAATTGTTCCTCCGGATCCGTTCTGCCATCATGAATCGCAGAGGTGGCGAGCGGCACCACTGTTCCGGACGTGTCCGTCACATCCGCGGGGTCGATGGATACATCGAACCAATAATGGTCTGACTCCCGCAGATTCTGATGCCAGTTTCCGGTGAAACCAAGGTCCGTCGGAACGAATTCAGGAGAATCGACCTTCACCGTGTCTTGTGGAGGTATGCGCGTATCCGAAACGGTTTTCGTTGAACGTACGATTCCGTCTGCACCTGGATAATTCAGCGTGACGTGCATCGTTCTGACGATTATCTCGACTGTTCCATTATTGATGAGGAAGACGGCGTCGGTGACCGCATTGGCGTTGCCGGTCGACGCGTCGTTCGGATTCGCCTTCGTTGACAGTCCCAGCGGGAGCGCCTGCGGAGAGATGACGAATCTCTCCGCATCGTCGTTCGAGCCATCCAGCAAAGACGTTCTGCTGAGCGACGACCTCACGCTTTTGGACGCGTCTTCGATACTGATGTCGGCACCTGACACGTCAAACCAGTATTCACCCGCCTTCCATGAGCCGAGACCAAGATCCCCGGGAACGAAATCGGGACTTTCCAAGGTTATGGCCGAACCGGATCGTGGCACGGTTGCCACGGCAAACGTCTTCGGACCGCTTCTCGAGATGTTTCCGGACGGGGCTCGATACGACAACGTTACGGACAGTCCTGTCACTTGCAGGTCGAATATTGCTGTTCCTTGGCCGTTGGGACCTGTGGAACGCAGCGTCAATGTGTCGTGGACGGCTTTGTCTCCGGCATATGACGCCTGTGAGGCTTCCGCGCGGGTGGTTCCGTGCAGCATGAAACGTTGGGGCTCGTCGAAGCCGATCCATGGGGCATTATGATGCTCCCATACGTTGAAGTCGAGATTTCCGCCGATCAGAAGTCGCCCGTTGGTGTCCGCGTAATCGGTCATGCTGCCGTCCGGCAGAAGAATGGAACCAGGAAACAACGATCCCTTGCCCAGCATCGTGCCATACACATCGTTGCCGGCCGTCACTCCATAACCGTTTTTGTTCAACGTTCCATGCGAATAATCGAGTTTCAGATATGTGACATCGGGGTAGTTCCATATAACGCGGCTGGCAACATCGCGGAATCTCGACCAGGAATCTCCACGGGTGTTGATTGTGGTGGCATGGTTCTCGCCATTCACCCAGACGCGCCACCCGGGACTCCAGGTCCGTTTTCCGGATCCGGATACGTTGATGACGATGGCCTGACCGTCGGGAAGGTTTCTGAAGTCGAGGCTCCACTGGTTGACGCCGTATGCCGTTTCCGCCGCTTTGAGCGCATCCAGATCAAGAGGAAACACCTGTTTTTCCGGATTGCCGGTTCCTCGGAATACGATGCGTCCCTCATTGCGGATCGACACGGCATAATCGTCGTAAAACACATGCGCGTCCTCGTCGGGAGCCTTCTCGAATGAGACCATGCCGTTTGCGGGAAGCGAGGCAAGCTGGCGACTTAACGGTCTGAGGGTCGTGTCGACGTAATCGTTATAGTCGACGACACCGCCTTTTCCGTCGATGTCCGCCTTCAATGCCTCGGTTTTGCCGAGACTGTGCGTGATCCTTGCGGTCGCGGGCAAATCCGAATATGTCCATGACCGGACTTGGGAGGCATCGGCATCCCAACCCATGTCCGTCATATTGTCGTGCGTGGCGAGATACAAGGGCTTGTGGCCGTTGGAATTGATCTCCTTCCCGTTGCCCCACGCCATTTTGCCTCCGAACCGTGCTGATCCGCTGACCCATTGCGGGCGTTCCCCGGTGAGGTTTCGAAATTCGCCGCCCACGGTGACCATATCGGCGCCGGCTGGGGGATTGAACCCCATGCCCCACATGACCTTGCCGGCGAGGAGGCTTTCCGGCATGTGCCGTTCGATGGATAGGTCGCCGTCGACGACGATGCTTCCTTCCGTTTCGACATTATTGTGGTAGGTCATATCGCCTCCCACGTAGATGCTGGTAGCCGGGTCCTCGATGTCATGCACTCCGCTGATGATTTGACCTTCGGCGAGGACGTCGTTCATGTTGTCCGACGGGGATCCTCCGTCTTCGGCGTCCGATTGGCTCGGCTGTCCGAGATTCGAATTCCTGGTAGCCTTCCTCGCGGAGTCCGTGGCGTTTTGGACGATGGCTCCGGATGATGGAACGTTTTGCGGGTCTGGATGGGATGTTTCCTGTGCGATGGCTGCGGGCCGGTGCGGTTGTTCGGCATATGCGTTGCCGTTCATTGCCATGGCCATCGTGGCCAATCCCACGATGCAGGCCAGGATTCTGGTACGTGGATGAAGATTCATCGTAGCGTCTTTCTGTATTGATGGTGCTGTTGGCGGTACGGCATCCGACCCGACGTCCGGTGTCGGCGGCGGAACGGTCCGTGATAGACACCGGACGACGGGTCGGTTCGGGAAAATCCTGGATTATTGAGCGAACAGACGCGACGCCTGCATTTCGGTTTCCGAATACAATGCGGAGGCTTGCGTCAACGCACGCTGAATCGATTCGAGGGATTGCTCCATCTGCTGCTGTGCTGCGCGCCACTGCTCCGCCACTGCGGTGAACTGCGTCGCGGCACCGCCCCGCCAGACGCTTTGCAGGTTGTTGAGATTGCCATACATTCCCTGCACGGCCTGCCTGATCGACTGGATGGAGGCGTTCACGGCAGCGCTTGAGGATTGGATCTGTTCGCTGTCGACTTGATACTGGGGCATGACGGTCCTTTCGTCGTCGAATGATTGTTTCCCACCGTGCGGTCTTGGGTTGGCGCAACCGAACGGTACAGTGGACGGTATGTCTTCAGTGAACGTGTGCGACGGAAAAACCGGGGTTGTGGTCGGAGAACCTGCGAATTCGTGGTCCAACGGCGTGTCGTGGAATCGCGACGCTGTGAGAAAACGTTGGGGAAAAGCGGTTTGCGCACTGATTGTGGGTATCTTCGTTCTGTTCATGATGTTGTGGATAACTCCGATGGGATACGCGGATGACGATGGCGCCGATTCGGGCGTCACGGCCACGGAGAACATCACCGACACGCAGAATCTGCTTGGATCGAACGTCTCCGAAATCACGGATGCCATCAACAGGACGAAGAAGGAGACCGGCGTCACCGTCCGTCTGGTGTATCTGGACAGTTTCAATACCAACGGCAAGCCCGACAAGTGGGTGAGTTCGCTGTTGGAATCGCTCCATCCGAAACCGAATACCGTGATGCTGGCCGTCGCTTCGAGCGATGGCAATCTGGTAGTGGCCGTGTCTTCGAATTCCGAGGAGTGGCTGAGAAGCAAATCCACAGTGGACGCGCTTTCCGATGCCGCGCAAAAGCCTTTGATGGAAAGCGATCCCGATTGGGCGAAATCCGCCACCGATATGATGGATCAGATTGCGGTGCAGAAGAAGACCTCCACTTCCTCCAAAACCGTCTGGTTCAGTGTGGGAATCTTCATCGGCGTGCTGGCGCTGCTGGTGGTCGTTCTGGTCGTATTCCACATATTGCGGAAGAAAGGCATGATTTCACGTCGGCGCAAGGGACGTCATAGTCGCCATGACGCTGTCTCCGAACGCGAACGGCCGGTCAAGGCATGGGGAGGCGATTCGGAGGAAAAGTCCGACGGGAACCATGCTGAAGCGTCAACACAAGATTCAGAATCCGTTCAGGAAACATCCAGCGAAGTGAGTGATGCTTGAAGCCATGAGCAAGCCTATTGAAGCATCCATTGTCGTTGTCGATGACGAGCCGTCCATCCGCGAGCTGCTGGTGGCATCCTTGCATTTCGCAGGCTTCGAGGTGAACACCGCGGCGTCGGGTTCCGAGGCCATCGAAGTCATCGAGAAAATCCAGCCCGATCTGATCGTCTTGGACGTGATGCTTCCTGACATCGATGGTTTCACCG
The DNA here is from genome assembly GCF_050874245.1 of Bifidobacterium sp. Lineage (GTDB taxonomy): Bacteria > Actinomycetota > Actinomycetes > Actinomycetales > Bifidobacteriaceae > Bifidobacterium. Next base: position 5,618 of record NZ_JBNMKH010000054.1, read on the forward strand.
TGACCCGTCGTATCAGGCAGGAAGGCATCACCACACCCGTGCTGTATCTGACCGCCCGCGACGATACCCAAGACAAGATCATGGGGTTGACTGTTGGCGGCGACGACTACGTGACCAAGCCGTTCAGTCTCGAGGAGGTCGTGGCGCGCATCCGGGCCATTCTGCGCCGCACCCAGGAACAGGTCGAGGACGATCCGATCATCCGCGTGGGCGACCTTGAGATCAATGAGGATTCGCATGACGTATCCCGTGCGGGCCAGCCGATCGAACTGAGTCCGACGGAATACAAACTGCTTCGGTACCTCATGGACAATGAGGGACGTGTGCTGTCCAAAGCGCAGATTCTCGACCATGTGTGGCAATACGACTGGGGCGGGGATGCGGCCATCGTCGAATCGTACATCTCCTACCTGCGCAAGAAGGTCGATGGCATCGTCGTGGAGGATGAGAACGGCGAGAAGCACAAAGTGACTCCGCTCATCGAGACGAAGCGTGGCATCGGCTATATGATTCGCGCTCCCAAGAACTAGTCTTCCATCATGATCATGGATTCCAATCCTCCATCCGCCGGCGCCGCGCCCCAACCTTCGGTGGCTCCTCCTTCCGCGCGGCCCCCTCATCCACTGCCGAAACGCGGAAAGCTGTGGAGCCGTTTCACCCGCAGAATCCAGGCGATTCCGCTGAGCACGAAACTGGTCACCTGCATCATCGTGCTGCTGACCATCGGAACCATCGGTATCTCCTTTTCCATACGGACATTGGTGGGCAACTATCTGCTGCAGAAAACCGATACTCAGCTGATCAACCAGGCCCAGCTGATCTTCAACAGCATGGATTCGCTTGGCAGCGACAGTGGCGATGATGGGCGAAGCCTCATGAACACGTATTACGTGGAGGTGAGGGATAGCGAATACCGGAGCACTGGCGTCGGATCGGTACCCATGCTCCGTGACGGAGTGGTCTCCGAGCCGAGCCTTCCGGCGGACGGCAGCATAGACGGCGTCACACTTGGACAGCCGTTCACGACGCGTGCAGTGGTACACGTCACCACAAGCCGCAATCCCGACCACGCCATTATGCAGGAAGCCCAATCGCCTTGGCGCGTCGTAGCATTGCCATGGAGCGAAAAGACGCGGGCCGGACAGGTCAAGGACAGCGGCATCGTGTTCATCGGACTGTCGCTGAGCGACCAGATAGACACGGCCGACACACTGACGAGGTTCTGCGCGATGGTCGGTATCGCCGTGGTGCTGATCGGCGCGATACTCGGAACCATTCTGGTGCAGGGGACGCTCGCGCCATTGAAACGCATCGAGAAAACCGCGGCAAAAATCGCGGCGGGGGATTTGAGCCAGCGCGTGCCGGATCTGCCGGAGAACACCGAGGTCGGCTCGCTCTCCGTGTCCTTGAACACCATGCTGGCACGCATCGAGGAAAGCTTCCATGCGCAGGAGGAGACCACCGAGAAGATGAAGCGGTTCGTCTCGGATGCCAGCCATGAGCTTCGTACTCCGCTTGCCGCCATCCACGGATACGCGGAATTGTACAAGATGCAGCGCGATATGCCGGGAGCGCTGGAACGTGCCGACGAGTCCATCGCGCATATCGAGGCGTCCAGCGCCCGTATGACGGTTCTGGTGGAGGATCTGCTGTCCTTGGCTCGACTGGACGAGGGCCGCGGCATCGACATCACACAGCAGGTGAAATTGACCTCCGTAGTGAAGGACGCCGCCGACGACCTGCATGCCCTTGATCCTGAGCGTGGCATCTCATGCGGACAGGTGGTCCTTCAACCTGGAACGGACTTGGACAATCCGACGAGGTTGGCGTTCCGGAAGGGCGACATGCCCCAAATCGTTCTCAAGGGCGACGCGTCGCGATTGCGCCAGGTGGTCACCAACATTGTGGGCAACATCCATCGTTACACGCCGACGGATTCCCCGGTGGAGATTTCCATGGGGGTGCTCCCCGCATCGATCAGCCCCGAATCGCTGTCCCGCATGCCGTCCAATGAACAGTCTCTGCATCATCTGATCGAGGCCATCGAGGTGGGGCAGTCGATGCAGGTCGGCATGAACTACGCGATCGTGCGGTTCAGCGACCATGGTCCTGGTGTGCCACCGGAGGCGCGTTCGAAGATCTTCGAACGGTTCTACACCGCCGATCCGTCACGTGCGAGACAGAAGGGGGGCACTGGTCTCGGCATGGCGATCGCGCAATCCGTGGTCAAGGCACATCATGGTTTCATCTGCGCGTCTGGCAGCGACGGAACCGGACTGACCCTGACCGTGGTGTTGCCTGTCGCACCGGTCGAGCCGAAGCCTCAGCCGACGTCGCCGGAAGACGGTCGTAGGAATGAGAAGTGGAATCGCAAAGCGAAGAAATAGGCTTTCCTCGCTTTGCCGCCTGATGGGAACAACGCAGGGGATGGGCGTATAGCCCACCTCTTGCGCTAGACTGTATCTTTGGTTTGTTATTGGCGGATGGCGATCGGCCATTCGCATGAAGGTATGTGATTAGCGAGTAGTGAGGTGACAATGCCTAGCGGACGTGTTCGTTGGTTCGATGCGAACAAAGGCTATGGATTCATTCAGACGGATGAGGGCGCGGATGATGTTTTCCTCCCCGCGGCCGCCCTTCCCGAAGGCGTGAAGACACTACGCAAGGGGGCGAAGGTCGAGTTCTCGGTGGTGGACGGGCGCCGTGGACCGCAGGCCATGGGCGTGACGTTGGTGGCGTCGGCTCCATCTCTGGTCAAGGCCACGCGTCCGAAGCCGGACGACATGGCCGCCATTGTGGAGGATCTCATCAAGTTGCTGGACTCCGCAGGCAACCAGTTGCGTCGCCATCATTATCCTTCGCCGTCCGAGAGCAAGAAACTCGCCGTGCTGATGCGCGCGGTCGCCGACAACTTCGACGTACAGGATTGATTTCATGTCCGATACCGCAATGGAACCCAAGTCGATCGCCCGGGCGGTAGCCGTCGCCGTGGCTGACGAGGAAGGACAGGTCGGCGACTTCGTGGAAGCCATTGGCCTGGAAGACGGCGTCACCGATTTCCGCTTCGAAGCGCATGTGCGTGGCTACGAGGGTTGGCAATGGTCCGTGACGATGTATCATGACGTCGAATTGGACCATTGGACCGTTAATGAATCGTCCTTGGTGCCGACCGATAAAGCGTTGCGTCCGCCGAAATGGATTCCGTGGAAGGATCGTCTCGAACCGGGTGATCTGGCGGTGACCGATTCGATTGGCACCGATCCGGATGATCCCCGTATGGAGGATGGCTTCCGCAGGACGCGGCAAGACGCGTCGGAGGATGCCGGTGCGGATGATGACACGTCGAATGGGATGCCGGATGACGGCCGCGCCGCGGATCAGGAAACGGCTCCGGACGCGAAAGAGGATGATGGGGCCATCCAGGAAACGGGAACGGAAAGTATCGATGAGGCTGATGGCCAATCCGCGACATCCGAAGAGGACGTCGATGAGGCTGTCGAGGAATTTGATCTGTCCCGTAGGCATGTGATGACGCCTCTCGGTCGTTCCCAGACCGCGAAGCGTTGGTATGAGGGACCCCATGGGCCGAAATCCTTGTCCACCAAGACTTCGGACGGCAATCCCTGCTCCACGTGCGGATTCTTCATTCCCCTGAAAGGCGAGTTGAATCTGCTGTTCGGCGTATGCGCCAACAAATGGAGCCCGGATGACGGTAGGGTCGTGTCCGTCGACCATGGCTGCGGAGAACATTCCGAAATCGCCCCGCCGGAACCCTCGCATCTGTGGGTCCAGTCGAAGCCCGCGTTCGATGACATGCATATCGATATCATCGCGCAGGCACCTCGTGACGAGCGTGGATCAGTGGAACTGATTGAAAGCCTTTCCTCGGACGATGAGCATAATCCGAATGAGGATGAAGAGGGCTCCGAGGCCGATATCGAAGCCAACACCATCGACGATGACGCAAGCCAGGAGGAGGTCCTCGAGCACACGTCATCCGATGATGAGCCCGAAGTGGAGGCCACTGTCGAAATTGACGGGAACGAGTCGGAGCCGACGAAGGATTCCACGCGGGTGGATGGCGAAACCGATATGGCTTCCGAACCCGAAGACACTGCTGCGCATGAACCACCTGTTGCCGTCGAAAACGCTTCTGAAGACACGACCGGGAAAGCGGAGAAAGCCTTTGAATCGGAGTCGGCGCAATCGCCGATTCCGGATCAGCTGACTGAATCCGAGCCTGAAGCTATCGAGCTTGGATTAAAAATCGGAAAATCGGCTGAAACGGCTTCCGATACCACGGATGCCGAAAACGAGACTCCGGCCGAAGAGCAACGGAGCGTGCAAGATGAGGAGAATGAGGAGACGGAATAGTGTCGTCGACTCGTCCTGCTGACGCGATCATAAGGAAGGCCGATGTCCCTATCCTGGACATCGGCCTTCCTTATTCCGTCGTTATGGGATCAATGCACGACAGTGACCGTGCAATCAGCGAAATTGATGATCTGCTTGGATACTGATCCGAGGAAATGCGCATCCAATCCGGACAATCCACGCGAGCCCACCACCAGATGGCGCGCGTAACGGGAGGCCTCGATAAGTCCCTTCGCGGCGGAGATATGGAATGCGTGCGATTCGATCTGGAAATCGTCGGGAATATCCTGCGCCGGAACCTGCACCGAATCGAGAAGCTCGTCGAGCATGCGTTCCGCATGTTCCTGGCCGACGGCGATTGGAGCCACGGCGTTCTCATATCCCTTGATGGTGCCCAGGTCTTTCAGCTGCCAGCAGAACATGACCTGCAGGGGAGCGTGGTGCAACGCGGCGAATTCGATGGCGAAACGCAGCGCGTGCTTGGAGATTTCCGAACCGTCGACACCGACGACCACCGGACGTTGGCTATGCGGCAGGGGAGAGCTGGGCATCTCATAGGAGACCGTCTCGTCGACGGGCGTAAGCGTATTGGCGATGGCGTCCTGCACGGAAGCCTCCTCATCATCGAGGATACGGACCACGGTGACAGGTACTTTCGCCTCCTCGGCGAGGGATGCCGAAAGGGAACCCAGGAACCATCGTGCCACGCGGCCAAGCGAACGACGTCCGACGACGATCTGTTGGGCGTCCTTGCCGATCTCCAGCAGTGCGGACGTTCCGGTGGCTTTGACGGAGGTGAGTGTGACGCGGTCCTCGTCGATCGTCATGCCTTGCGAGGCCTGAACGACCCACTCCCGCAGGCGTCGGGCGATGTCGTGACGTTTCTCGGCCCATTGCTCCTCGTCTTCCGGCTGGGAACCCGTGTCCCATGAATGGGACCATGCGTAGACCGCATTCACTCTCTGGCCGGTCAACGACGCCTCGCCGAGAGCCCAGCGCAGCGCCGCGAAGGATTCGTCGGAGCCGTCGACGCCGACGACGATGTCGCCTTGACGTGTTTCCGTCGCATCATTCGATTGTAGGGTGGTGTCGCTCATTGTGGTGACCTCCTTGGTCGTTGCCATAGCTCAAGCATATCCGTTCCTTTGCGTTCACAGCGCAATTTACGCGCCGGTGGAATAAACGTCACTGTGAATCGGTAGAGTGTTGAAGGACTAACAAGAGTGGAAGGACAAGCATGTTCGAACGGTTTACCGACCGTGCGCGGCGCGTGATCGTGCTGGCGCAGGAAGAAGCTCGTACCCTCCAGCACAACTACATCGGCACCGAGCATCTGTTGCTCGGCCTGATTCGCGAGGGTGAAGGCGTCGCAGCCAAGGCGTTGGCCTCGAAGGGTGTGACTTTGGACGATACCCGCAAACAGGTCGAAGAGATGATCGGCAAGGGGAATGCGTCGCCGAATGGCCATATTCCCTTCACTCCGCATGCCAGGCAGGTGTTGGAGCTGTCGCTGCGCGAGGCGTTGCAGCTGGGGCACAGCTATATCGGAACCGAGCATATCCTGCTCGGCCTGATTCATGAGGGCGAAGGCGTCGGCACGCAGGTGCTGATCAAGATGGATGTCAATCTTGGCGAACTGCGCAGCGCCACCATCGATTTGATCCGTGGCAATTCCAGCGATGGCAAGAACGATGGCAAGGGTGAGCTCGCCAATGCCGGAGGCGTTCAGGATCGGCGCAATCAGACCGGTTCCGCGATTCTCGATCAATTCGGGCGCAATCTGACCGCCGAGGCCGCGGCCGGAAAGCTCGATCCCGTGATCGGACGTTCCAACGAGATTGAACGTGTGATGGTGGTGCTGAGCCGCCGCACCAAGAACAATCCGGTGCTGATCGGCGAACCTGGCGTCGGCAAGACCGCCGTCGTCGAGGGACTCGCGCAGAAGATCAACGCGGGTGATGTTCCGGAGACGCTGAAGGGCAAGCAGGTCTATTCCCTGGATCTCGGATCCATGGTGGCCGGTTCCCGATACCGCGGTGATTTCGAGGAGCGCCTGAAGAAGGTCTTGAAGGAAATCAAGACGCGTGGCGACATCGTACTGTTCATCGATGAGATCCATACCATCGTGGGCGCTGGCTCCGCCGATGGCGCATTGGGCGCTTCCGACATGCTGAAGCCGATGCTGGCCCGTGGCGAGCTGCAGACCATCGGCGCGACCACCACCGATGAATACCGCAAGTACATCGAGAAGGATGCCGCGCTGGAACGCCGTTTCCAGCCGATTCAGGTGCACGAGCCGACCATCGCCGAGACCATTGAGATTCTGAAGGGTCTGCGTGAACGGTACGAGAACCATCATCATGTGACGATTACCGATGGTGCGTTGCAGGCGGCGGCCGAGCTGTCAAGCCGCTATATCCAGGACCGTCATCTGCCGGACAAGGCCATCGACCTGATTGACGAGGCCGGAGCGCGTCTGCGTATCCGCAGGCTTACCGCGCCTCCGGAATTGAAGGAACTGGACGCCAAGGCGGCCAGACTGGCCCAGGAAAAGGACCAGGCCATCAAGGATCAGGATTTCGAGAAGGCGGCCGAACTGCGCGACAAGCAGGAAAAGGTCGAAGCCGAGCGCAAGGAGAAGGAATCCTCCTGGCGCGAGGGTGAATCCGATGTGAAGATGGTGGTGGATGAGGATGTCATCGCTGAGGTAATCTCCCAGACTACGGGCATTCCGGTGTTCAAGCTCACCCAGGCCGAATCCAAGAAGCTCATGGGCATGGAAAGCGAGCTGCACAAGCGCATCATCGGCCAGGACGAGGCCGTGTCCGCACTGAGCCGCTCCATCCGCCGTGCTCGTGTTGGCCTGAAGGATCCGAAGCGTCCCGCTGGCTCGTTCATCTTCGCCGGTCCGACCGGCGTTGGCAAGACCGAGCTGGCCAAGGCGCTCGCCGAATTCCTGTTTGATGACGAGGATGCGTTGATCCGTGTGGATATGTCGGAATTCTCCGAAAAGTACGCGGCCTCGCGTCTGTTTGGCGCGCCTCCGGGATACGTCGGATATGAGGAGGGTGGCGAGCTCACCGAGAAGGTGCGTCGCAAACCGTTCTCCGTGGTGCTGTTCGACGAGATTGAGAAAGCCCATCCGGATATCTTCAACACGCTGCTGCAGGTGCTGGACGATGGCCATCTGACCGATGGACAGGGACGCAAGGTGGACTTCAAGAACACCATCATCATCCTGACCACCAACCTCGGCACGCGTGACATCGCCAAGGCGGCCAACACCGGTTTCAACTTGGGCACGAACACCGAGTCGAGCTACCAGCGCATGAAGGAACAGGTCTCCGCGGAACTTAAGCAGCAGTTCCGTCCGGAATTCCTGAACCGTCTGGATGACATCATCGTGTTCAAGCAGCTCACCGAGCCGCAGGTTCGCCAGATCGTCGATCTGGACGTCAAGCAGCTCAACGATCGTCTGTTCGATCGCCATATGTCGCTCGAACTCACCGATGCGGCTAAGGATTTGCTCGCGCAGAAGGGATTCGACCCGCTGCTCGGAGCCCGTCCGCTGCGTCGTGTGATCCAACGCGACATCGAGGACGCCATTTCGGAGAAGATCCTCATGGGCGACCTTGAGGATGGCCAGCGTGTGAAGGTCGACGCCGAAGGTGAAGGCATCCTGGGCGAGTTCACCTTCACTGGTGAGGCATTCGAGGAGCCGGAATCCACAGATCCGGCCAAAGGTTCGGAGGAATCCGCCGAACCAGCACAGCAGGAAATGACGCCTGTGACGGCCGAATCTGCGGAACCGACTGATTCCACGCCTTCTCAGGAATAATTCCATGTTTGTCGGGTGGTAAGTCCGGCAAATGGTGAGGGTCGTTGGTTTCATGATGAACCGCACCCCGATTGTTGGACTGAAGAAATTCAGATTCAATGATCGGAGGTGCGGTTCTTTCGTATGCGCGAGGATCGAAGGAAACACTACGACGACGGGTTCCGGCGCGAGGCACTGGAACTCATCAAGGCAGGAG
>NZ_JBNMKH010000055.1:0-13731 GCF_050874245.1 Bifidobacterium sp.
CTCAAATGGTTCGATTTGGATGAGGAAGGTCGCGTTCGCTCCGACACCGCCAATGAGGTGATTACCGATCGTACGAAGATCGTTGCCGTGACGCACGTGGGCAACACCACTGGAGCAATCACCGACATCGCTCCGATTGTACGGCGTGCCCACGAGGTCGGCGCGGTATTCGTGCTTGACGCATGCCAGTCCGTGCCGCATCTCAAAGTCGATTTCCATGCCATGGACGTCGATTTTGCCGCGTGGAGCGCGCACAAGATGTACGGCCCGACCGGAGTGGGCTTCCTGTACGGCAAGCGTGACATGCTCGAGGCGCTTCCTCCGGCGAATTTCGGCGGATCCATGGTGGAACTGGCTTGGATGGACAAGGAGGCGCAGTACATGGAGCCTCCGGCGCGCTTCGAAGCAGGTACGCAGCCGGTGGCGCAGGTCGTGGCGGCCGGTGTCGCCGCCGACTGGCTGATGAACATCGGCATGGAGAATCTTGAGGCCCATGAGCGGACCATCACCGACGAGCTACTCAAGATGGGAGACATCGAGGGAATCCGCATCCTTGGCCCCCGTTCCAACGTGAACCGTATCGGCACCGTCGCATTCGAAGTAGAGGGCGTGCACCCGCACGATGTCGGACAGTTCATCGACGCGCAGGGAATCGCCATCCGCGTCGGCCATCATTGCGCGCAGCCCGTGCACCGGCATTTCGGCGTGTACGCGTCCAATCGTGCTTCCAGCGGCATCTACAATTCGGTCGAGGATGCTCAGGCCCTTATCGAGGCGCTTGGCAAGGTCCGCTCGTTCTTTGGGGTCAGGTGACAGGACATGAGTGATTACGAGATGTCCGGCGGCGATCTTGAGCAGATGTATCAGGAAGTCATTCTTGAGGCTGCGAGAAACCCGCATGGCAAGGAGCATTTTGCTCCCGACCTAGCTTCCGAAGAAGCCTCACGAAGTGCTGAGACCACAGTGCGTGCCAGTCATGAATACTGCACGCCAGGTGAATCGCATCAATTCAACCCGACCTGCGGAGACGAGGCCACCGTGCATGCGGAGGTCTCCGATGCCGAACCGAGCACCATCGAACGGCTTGTATGGGACGGTCACGGATGCTCCATCTCCCAGGCCAGTCTGTCCGTGATGGTGGATCTCGTCGAAGGAAAGACCGTGGACGAGGCTATGAAGCTCGCCGATACCTTCCATAAACTCATGGAGTCCAGAGGCAAGGGTCTGGATGACGAACAGGCTGAGGATGCTTTGGAGGATGGCATCGTCTTCCAGGGAGTCTCCCAATATCCGATGCGCATCAAATGCGCGTTGCTGGGCTGGGAAGGCATGAAGGACGCCGTCGCCAAGGCGTTGGCGGCCAAAGAGAAATAATTCGGTTCGTCGGCCGGAAAACACCGGTGACAAACCCGATGTGACGTACTACCCTTGCTCAACAGCAGCATCCATCAAGAGTCTGGAGTGATAATGAGCGATACCCTGGTACCCGAACCGCAGGCGTCGGTCTTCGATTCCGTTGCCAAGGCCTTGGGCGACGATGAGGACGCGGCCCGTCGCGTCATGCTCAATCCGAATCTGGCCAAAGGATTCAAGAACGGGAAGCCGGTGGAGGTCAACGCCGAGAGCGGCAAACAGGATGATGCATGCGGTTGCGGTGACCATGCCGGAGCATGCGCATGCGCCGAGCCGCAGAACGATGATATTCCGTTGAAGGCCGTCGATGACATCGGACGTGCCACGGCGGCCGACGTGAAGGAAGCCCTCCATCAGGTCATCGATCCGGAGCTCGGCATCGACGTCATCGACCTTGGCTTGGTCTACGGCATCGAAATCGACGAGCTGGGACGTGCCATCATCACGATGACACTCACCACTCCCGCATGTCCACTGACCGATCTGATCGAGGACGAATGCGCCAGCACCCTTGCCGGTCTTGTCGAGGAATTCCGTATCGATTGGACATGGCAGCCGCGTTGGACTATGGACAAGATCACTCCGGAAGGACGTGACCAGCTTGCCGCGCTTGGCTTCAATTTCGACAATCTGCCGAAATACTGACGACCATAATCCGTATCACGGTTCAGCCGGTGCGATGTGATTCTGACCGGTTCGCATATGAAGGGCGCGCCTCCCAACAAAGGAGGCGCGCCCTTCATATGTTCTCGATGTCCTCGTATCAGTCGTCGACCACGGTACCCTTCGGCACCACCGTGATGCCTTCGGGCGTGACGGTGAAACCACGGGCCAGATCATGTTCGGTGTCGATGCCGACCGTGGAATTCTCGGTCAGGACGACGTTCTTGTCGAGAATCGCCTTGTAGACGCGTGCCCGACGGTTGATGACCACGCCATCGAACAGAATCGAATCGACGACCTGCGACCACGAATGGATGCGCACATTCGGCGACAGCACGGAATGATGAACCTCTCCACCGGAAACGATGACGCCGGGGGAGACGATTGAATCGGTGGCGTGCCCCAGACGGTCACGACCCGCGTGCACGAACTTCGCGGGCGGCAAATTGCCAGACAGCGTGTAGATGGGCCATTCGGTGTTGTACAGATTGAACTCCGGCACATAGGAGATCAGATCCATGTGCGCGTCGTAGAACTGCTTCAGTGTGCCCACATCGCGCCAATAGGCGTGATCGGTCGGAGTGGCTCCCGGAATCTCATTGGAGTTGAAGTCGTAGACGCCGGCCTCGCCTCGCGCTGCGAAATACGGTGCGATGTCGCCGCCCATGTCATGCTTCGTGTCCTCGGCCTTCTCATCCAAGGCGAGGGCTTCGAACAGAGCGTCGGTATTGGCCACGTAATTGCCCATGGAAGCCAGAATGGAATTCGGATCATCCGGCAGTCCCGTGGTGGTTTCCGGCTTCTCCTGGAAGCTTTTAATCATATTCGGATGTTCGGGATCGACCTCGATGACACCGAACTGGTTGGACTGGCTGATGGGCTGGCGGATGCCGGCCACGGTGAATTCGGCGCCGGAATCGATATGCTGCTGCACCATCTGCTGGAAATCCATGCGGTAGACGTGGTCGGCGCCGACAATCACCACAATATCGGGCTGCACATCCTCGATGATGTTGACCGTCTGATAGATGGCATCCGCGGAGCCCAGATACCAGTGCTTGCCAAGACGCTGCTGCGCCGGCACGGGGGAGACGTAATTGCCCAGTAACGGAGAGAAACGCCATACGGTGGAGATATGGCGATCCAGCGAATGGGACTTGTACTGGGTGAGAACCACCGTCTGCATGTAGCCGGAGTTGACCAGATTGCTCAACGGAAAATCAATCAGACGGAACACACCGCCGAACGGGACCGCCGGCTTGGCCCTGTCCCTGGTCAATGGCATCAGACGGGTGCCTTCACCGCCTGCCAGCACGATGGAAAGAATCTTCGGGTTCTTTGCCATGGGAACTCCTCTCCGAGAGCGTCTTACGACACCGTATGCACGACCGGTCCGCTTCCTCACGAAACCGCTTACGCACACCATGATTGCATATTTTCAGCAAATAGCAAGGAGTTTTCAGCGCGAGTCCTGAAAATTTGCAATGCGTTTCAGTGTTGTTTCATTCCTTGTGACGCTCCGGAGCATCGCTTCATGCGGCGAGACGACGGGTCGCGTAGAAGGCGACGGCGCTCGAGGCCGCGACGTTCAGACTATCCACGCCATGGCTCATGGGAATCTTCACCGTCAGATCGGCGCGGGAAATGGTGTGGTGCGACAGGCCGTCGCCTTCGGTGCCGAAAATCAGCGCAAGTTTGTCGATGTGGTCGTCGGCAGTCTCGTCATTGTTGAGACGACGTACCAGTTCATCAAGGGAGATGGAATCATCCTCAAGCGCCATCGCAACGGTGGTGAATCCCAGATCCCGCAATTCCTGCATGCCGACGAACGGCCAGTAATGCCTGTCATCTCCGCCGATGCGCGTCCAGGGCACCTGGAACACCGTGCCCATGGATACTCGTGCCGCACGCCGGTATAGCGGGTCTCCGCAGGAAGGAGTGACGAGCACCGCATCCACGTCGAGGGCTGCGGCGGAACGCATGAGGGCGCCGACGTTCGTATGGTCGACGATGTCTTCCATGACCGCGATGCGGTGGGCATTACGGCAGACCTCTTCGACGCTGGGCAGCGGCCAACGTTTCATCGCTGCCAAGGCGCCGCGATGGAGCCGGTATCCGGTGAGCTTTTTGAGCTGGTCGGGAGAGGCAACATAGACGGGGATGTCGGATCCCCAACGTTTGTCGATGATGTCGAACGTTTCGTACATGCCCTCGATCCACGGTTCCTCGACCAACAGCGAAATCGGTTCGCGGTCCGCGGCGAGCGCCCGGTCGATCACTTTGGGGGATTCGGCAATGAACAGTCCCTTGCTGGGTTCCAGTTTGTTGCGTAGTTGGATTTCCGTGAGATTCGTGTATGCTGCCACACGTTCGTCATCGATGGATTCGAGATGGATGAACCGCATTGCCTGTCTTTCGCTAGATACAAGAAAACCCCTTGTCTCCAAGGGGTTTTTCCGGTGTCCGGAGCGGGACTTGAACCCGCACGCCTGTATAAAATAGGCACTAGCACCTCAAGCTAGCGCGTCTACCATTCCGCCACCCGGACAGGTGCGTTGCTCACCGGCAACGAATGAAAACTATAGCAGCTTGGCTCCATGATGCAAATCTCGGCGTGTCGCGGCTTGTGTCGGGGTTTCTGATAGGCTCGGAAGCTATGACTGATGCCCTTTTCCTGCTTGATGCGGATCATGATGACGTGCCGGTGAATAGCGACGAGATTAACGCCGGGTGGAAATTGACGCTTCCCGCGTCCGTCCGCCGGCATGCGATTCAGGTCATGCGATTGAAGGATGGCGACGAGTTACAGCTTTCCGATGGCAAAGGATTGCGCATCCATGCCGTGTTGCGTGACGCTCAGCAGGGTATTGCGGAGGTGCTGCGGTTCGGCAGGGAACCGCAGCCAGTCACCAGACTCGCGTTGGTGCAGGCCCTTGCCAAAACCGGTCATGACGAGCAGGCGATTGATATGGCGACGCAGATCGGCGTGGATCTGGTGATTCCATGGCAGGCTGATCGTTCCATCGCCAAATGGAAAGCCGGTCGCACCGATAGGAAATGGAAACAGACGTTGGAATCCGCCACGGAGCAGTCCCGTCGGTCGTGGACTCCTCGATTGGACGATTGCGTGTCCAGCAAGCAGGTGGTCGCCATGTGCAAGCGAGCCTGCGTGCATGGCGACATGGTGATTGTGCTGCATCAGGATGCCACGAAAACCTGGAATCAGCTGGAATCAGATATCGCCAAACTGTCCGATGCCTGCCTGCGGGATGGGCATCCGCGCACCATATATGCGCTGGTCGGCCCGGAGGGCGGCATCAGCGATGCTGAGATCGAGGCGTTCACCAAAGCCGGGGCCGAGGTATGCGTACTTGGAAGCAACATCCTGCGTGCGTCCACGGCAGGTCCCGTCGCGCTGTCGTTGCTCGCGCGTGCTTTGGGACGCTTCGTCTGATCGCGTCTTCGGCGGATGGACCATCTGAACCGCCCTGCTCACCGCTGGTGTAGCATGGTAGCGAAGGTTTTCGATACCGATAAAAGGAGCATTATGAGCGATCAGGATTGCCTGTTCTGCAAGATCATCGCCGGCGAGATTCCCAGCGAGAAGGTGTACGAGGACGAAACCACTTACGCCTTCAAGGACATCAATCCGAAGGCCAAGGTGCATGTGCTCATCGTTCCGCGCAAGCATTACGCCAATGTGGCCGAACTCGCCCAGGCTGATCCCGCGCAGCTTGCCCATATGGCTGAAGTGGCGCAGAAAATCGCCGATCAGGAGTTCCATGGGGCGTTCCGGCTGATCTTCAACACCGGAATCGATGCCGGACAGACCGTGTTCCATGTGCATGCCCATGTGCTCACCGGCGAGAAACTTGAAGAATAGTCCCAAATATTTCCCAACCGATATCGGAAGAGGTTCCGTGGCCACCACTACACGTACCATCGCGATACCCCAGCAGCTTGATCCGGTGACCGTTCTCGGTCCGGTGGACGAAGTGCTGCGGGAGGTCGAACGGGCGTTCCCCGAACTCACCATCATCGTTCGGGGCAACCGCATTGCCATCATGTCTCATTCCAGCAAATCCGAACCGCAGGCCGCCCAGGCCGAGCATGTGCTGGCGGATATCATCCAGGCAGCCTACACCGCGCCGATGGATGCGGACACCGTGCGCCGCACGCTTGACCAGAACGTGCTTAGAAATCCGGTACGCGCGATGCGCCCCGGTCATGGACGCGTGGTGGAGGAACTGCGCATGGCCGACAAGCAGCAATCGCACGCGGCCGCCCATGACGCCGCCGTCGACCGCCGCCGTTCCCATGTTCCAGGCGTCATCACCTTCGCCCTTGGCAAGCCAGTACGCGCCAAAACGGCCGGACAGATCGCCTATGTCAACGCCATCGAATCGCACACCATCACTTTCGCCATCGGACCGGCCGGCACCGGCAAGACCTATCTCGCCGTGGCCAAGGCGGTGCGTGTGTTCCAGGATCGGCAGGTGCGACGCATCATCCTGACGCGCCCGGCGGTCGAGGCCGGAGAGAACCTAGGTTTTCTGCCTGGCACGTTGAACGAAAAGGTCGATCCGTATCTACGCCCCCTGTACGACGCGCTGTCGGACATGCTTGGAGCCGACCAGCTCAAGCGTTACATGGATGACGGCACCATCGAGGTCGCGCCGCTTGCCTATATGCGCGGTCGCACGCTCAACGACGCGTTCGTGATTCTTGACGA
Source organism: Bifidobacterium sp. (assembly GCF_050874245.1). Classification (GTDB taxonomy): domain Bacteria; phylum Actinomycetota; class Actinomycetes; order Actinomycetales; family Bifidobacteriaceae; genus Bifidobacterium. The sequence goes on from NZ_JBNMKH010000055.1 coordinate 6,809, forward strand.
GGCGCAGAACACCACCGAGCAGCAAATGAAGATGTTCCTGACGAGGCTCGGTTTCAATACGAAGATGGTCATCACCGGCGATGTGACGCAGGTGGATCTGACCGTGCCGAAATCAGGTCTGGCCACCATCGAACGCATTCTTGGCGGCATCGACGACATCGCCTTCGCCCATTTGAAGCCCGAGGATGTGGTCCGCCACGCGCTTGTCGGCAAAATCGTCGAAGCTTACGAGAGGCATGCGGCCATAGCCGGTGACCACAGCAGACATGGGCATGCCGCATCATCAAGGACACACGATATGGAAAAGGAAAGCGCGTAAATGAGCGTTGAAGTGACGAACGAAACCGTCTGGCAGATCGATGGCAAGGTCTTCTCCGATCTTGGCATATGGGTCATGAGCCAGATGCGGGTCAGCACGCAGTCGGACCTGACCATCATGTTCGTGGATCCCGATCCGATCGCGCAGTTGCACATGCGTTGGATGAATCTCGAAGGGCCTACCGACGTCATGAGCTTCCCCATGGACGAGTTGCGCCCCGGAGACGGCAAAACCGAGATGGAAGGCGTGCTGGGGGACATCGTCCTGTGCCCATGGGTGGCGGCCCAGCAGGCGGTTGCCGCAGGGCACAGCACCATGGAGGAAATGATGCTTCTGACGATTCATGGCATCCTCCATCTGCTTGGATACGATCATGTCACTCCGCAGCAGGAACGGCAGATGTTCGGGCTGCAACGCCAGTTGCTCCTGACGTTTTTCGCTTTGCGTCAAGGGGCGGGCGCCCAGGCAATGCTGCCTCCTGGAACACCGGATGCGCTCGCCGAGTGGGACCGCGAGCATGGTTCGGGTGGCAAAACGGCCCGATGATGAGATGATGCGCCGTCCGATGGCTTCAATGGTGGGGGATTGATGAATATGGAAACAACAACCATCGCGTTGATTGCGACGCTTGCCGTTGTTGCGTTGCTGCTGGTATGGCTTTCTCTGTCGATGGCCGCGGCCGAAGGCGCTGTCGGCCGCGTCACACGGGCGAGCCTGAACAATCTCATCCTTGAGATTCAGACGGATGCGGACGCGTCGCAATTCATTCGGGACAAGAAGATCAAACGCATCCACAAGGTGCAGCGGCTGATCGCGGACAGATATGCGACCGCGGGATCATGCGCGTTTTTCAGAATCACCTGCAATGTGCTTGACGGTGTGTTGGTTTCCGCCATCGCATCGTTGTGCGGCGCGCCACTATGGGCCGAACTGCTTGTGGGATTCATCTTCGCTCTGGTGGTAGCGGTGATTTCCCTGCTGGTCCGTCCGCGCAGCGCGGGGGCGACCAAGCCTGTCGACATCATGCTGAAGCATGTCGATGCGGTGTCCATCGCGACGGTGCTGACGCCTTTTGCGAAGATCGGTGGACAAAAGGATTCGAAGCGGCATTCGGATGACTTGTCGGATGACGAGGAGCTTGAGAAGATTCAGCTCGAACAGGGGCGCGCCACCATCGACCGTCTGGTCGAGGCGAACGATTTCGATCCGGAAGTCTCCGAAATGCTTCGAAACGTTCTGACGCTGTCCGAGACGTTGACCCGTGAGATCATGGTGCCGCGCACCGACATGATCTGCATTGAGCGTGGAGAGACGTTGGAGAACATGCTCAAGCTATGTTCCCGTTCCGGTTTTTCCCGCATTCCGGTTATCGGAGAGGATGTGGACGATCTGGTGGGCGTTGCCTATCTGAAGGACGCGGTACGCGCCACTGCGTTCAATCCCGCGGCCACGTCGCGTGACGTCGAATCCATCGTCCGGGAACCGATGCTGGTGCCCGAATCCAAACCGGTTGATGACCTGTTCCATCAGATGCAGCGCACTCGCCAGCATGTGGCCATCGTCGTGGACGAATATGGTGGCATCGCCGGCATGGTCACCATCGAAGACACGATCGAACAGATCGTCGGAGAGCTGGAAGACGAGCATGACCGCACCCAGCATGCCGATCCGGAGCGGATCGGCGAGCATAAATGGAGCATGCCGGCGCGCACGCCCATCGCCGACTTGGAGGAGATTTTCGAAATCGACATCGACGAGGATGATGTCGACACGGTGTACGGACTGCTCACCAAACTGCTCGGACGTGTGCCGATCGTCGGCTCGTCGGCGGTGACGAGAGGACTTCGGCTGACTGCGGTCGATTCCGCGGGACGACGTAAGAAGGTGTCCACCATCGTGGTGGAGCCAGCCCACGTCGAGGGCGTGGACGAAACTGAACAGCACGAGCATCAATCCGACGATGCCGAGAAGGCATCCCAAGGAGACAAGGATTCCAAGGACAAGCATGACTGACGCAGATGTTACCGAGCAGACTTCCCAGCATTCCGGCGCCGCAACCCCCGTTCCGTATCGTTCCGGATTCGTCGCCGTGGTCGGCCGTCCGAACGTCGGCAAATCGACGTTGATCAACGCATTGATCGGCACGCAGATCGCCATCGCGTCATCCCGTCCGGAAACCACGCGTAAGGCCATACGTGGCATTCTCACGACTGACAACGCGCAGATCGTACTGGTCGACACCCCGGGCATCCATCGTCCGCGCACGCTACTTGGACAGCGTCTGAACGATGTCGTGGAGGAATCGTTGTCCGATGTCGATGCAGTCGCGTTTCTGCTGCCCGCTGATCAGGAAATCGGCCCTGGCGACAAGCGCATCCTGAGCAGGCTTCGTTCCGATTTCGCCGTCAAACGTGATGATGGAACCTTCAAGTGGAAGGTGCCGCTGATTGCCATCGTCACCAAAATCGACGAACTGGATCGGGGAGCCCTGATCAACAAGCTCATCGAGATCAATGAGTTCGCGGACTTCACCGACATCGTACCGGTGAGCGCCCTTGCGCATGACAATTTGAACGAAGTGCGCAATGTTCTGGTGGAGAACATGCCCGAAGGTCCCCAGATGTATCCGTCCGAGCAAATCACCGAGGAGCGTCCGGAGGACACCATCGCCGAGCTGATCCGCGGCGCGTTCCTTGAGGAGCTGGATGATGAGCTGCCTCATTCGCTGGCCGTGGTGGTCGATTCCATCGAATATCCGCAGGACAACGACAGTGGCGAATCCTATTCCGGCAAGGCTCAGGTGATCGTATCGATCTACGTGGAACGCGATTCGCAGAAGCCGATCATCATCGGCCACAACGCGGAGCATCTGGTGCGGGTCAAGAAGAAGCTGCGCACCGCGGTCAATCGTATTGTCGGCCAGAAGGCCAAGCTCGACCTGCACGTCAAAGTGGCCAAGGGATGGCAATCGGATCCCAAGCAGCTCGAGAAGCTGGGCTTCTGACCTGCTAGGGATCCGCTTCGCGGCGGATTCGCTTACTCCGCTTACGGCTCGGCCGTCTAACTTATAGAAAATCAATTGAGAAAAAGGGGATGTCCACCAAATCCCATGGTGGACATCCCCTTTTGTGGCGCTGACGCGCTTATTTCTTCTTGGTGTACATCTGCGTGTTGAGCAATGTCGCGTAACGCTTGATCACCTTCGGGCGGATAACCTTCATGGAGGCGGTCATCAGCCCGTTCTCCTGCGTGAACTCCTCCGGCAGAATGATGAATTTGCGTACGGATTCGGCGCGGGAGACGCCTTCGTTGGCCTGATCGACCCACTTCTGCACTTCGGCGCGCACGGCCGCGTTACTGGCCGCCTCTTCCATGGACATATTACGGTCGAGTCCCTTGCTTTCCAGCCAGGGGCGCAACGCCTCCTCGTCAAGCGTGATCAATGCGGAGATGAAAGGACGCTTGTCGCCGAGCACCAGCGCCTGGGACACGAATTCGCAGCGTTTGATGACTTCTTCGATCGGACCAGGGGAGACGTTCTTGCCGCCGGCTGTGATGATAAGATCCTTCTTGCGGCCGATGATATACAAGAATCCGTCATCGTCGATCCGCCCCAAATCTCCGGTTCTGTACCAGCCGTCCTCCGTGAACGAATCCTCGGTGGCTTCATCGTTCTTATGATACTTCGGGAACACTGACGCGCCCTTGACCTGAATCTCACTGTCTTCGGCGATGCGAAGCGTGAAACCGGGGAACGCGATACCGACGGAACCTTGATGGTACGGCACACCCAGCACGTTGAACGCGCACGGAGCAGTGGTTTCGGTCAGGCCATAGCCTTCGTAGACAGGAACGCCCGCACCGCGGAAGAACGCCAGAAGCTCCGGATCGAGCGGGGCTCCTCCTGCGACAATCCACTTGGCACGTCCGCCAAGCACATCGCGTAATGCGGCATAGACCATTGGATCGAAGGCCGCGCGACGAGCCTTGGTAATCACACCGGCCTTGCCCTTGACGCTGACCTCCTTCATATAGTTCTGCGCGGCGACCACCGCCGCTGCGAACGCGACGCCCTTGGCGCCATGTCCAGCCTTCTGCGAAGCCGCGTTGTACACCTTCTCCAGCACACGTGGAACCACAATCATCACCGTGGGCTTCGCGATCTGCAGGTCGGAGATGAGCGTCTTGATGCCCTGGGCGATATAGATGTGCAGATTGCTTGCCACACAGATGTAGTTGATGGCACGGGCGAAGGAATGCGCCTGCGGCAGGAACAGCAGAACCGTGTTCTTCTTGTCGTGCAGCAGCTCGGGCATATAATCAGGCAGATTGAACGCGGTCGCGCAATAGTGTTCGTGCGTCATTTCCACGCCCTTCGGCGCGGCCGTCGATCCGGAAGTGTACACGATGGAACATAGGTCGGTCTTCTTCACGGTGGCGATGCGGGCGTCGAGCTGTTCGTCACTCACACCCGAACCGTACGCCTTGATCTCCTCAAGCCCTCCGGTCTCGAAGCAGACGATATGCTCCAAGGTCGGGCATTCGGTCTCAGCGCCGTCCGACTTCTCCTTCATGTCCGTGGTCTCCACGACCAGCAGACGCGCGTCGGAGTTGTTGACGATGTTGCGGATCTGCTCGGCGGAATCGGTGTCGTAAATGGTAGCGAGCACCCCACCGCAGGCCATGACGGCCGCGTCGAACACGTCCCAGGCGTAGGAGGTGCGGCACATGAACGCCACGCCATCGCCCTTCTTCAGCCCGTAGTGCAACAGACCCTTCGCGACGGAACGGATGTCGGCGAGCGTCTCGTTGGCGGTTTTCGTGACCCAATCGCCATCCTGCTTGTAGGTGTACAACGGCTCATCGCCCATGCGCTCGGCGCGGTCGGCATAGATGTCGTAGATGGTGGTGCCCTCATCGAGCGGAGGGTTGCCCTCGGTCTTCGTGGTCAGCAGACCGGTCTCCGGGTCGAGGAACGTGGTGGACGGGTAGCCTGGGCCCCATTCGGCGGTGTGAGGTAGCTCGATATGGCCATCGGAGGAGAGGATGTTGTCCGGATCGTTGTAATCCGGTGTGTTTCCGGAATCATCGCTGACCGGGTGCACGAAATCGTTTCCCAGGCGCAGTGCCTTCTTCGCGAGATTGGTGGCCTGTTTGTTCAACGAGGTGATGATGGACACGTGACTCTCCTACACATATAAACGGTATCTAAGGAAGGAATGATAGCCCGTTGTGCCCGACACGTCACCTTACGGTAGCGTAAGGTGACGCGCCTTATATAACGGTTTCCGGCATGCGATGGAAAGCCTCGGGATTCGAAAGATGAACGATTGCGCGTATACCAGCGTCGCTTACGTTACACTTGGGCGCTGTATCTGTTCATTTAGATTTCTTTAATGAGGAAGAAAGGGCACCTATGGCTGAAAAAGCTGAAGCCACCGTGGTCTTCGGAGTTCTCAATGAGACTTCCGAACACGAGTCCCGTGTTGCTCTGACACCGGATATCGTAACGAGGTTGCGTAAATCGGGCGTTGCATGTCTGATTGAATCCGATGCGGGCGCCGCTTCGCATTACGTCGATGAGGATTATACGAAGGCGGGTGCGCAGGTCGTCTCCGCCGATGACGTGATCGCTCGCGCCGATGTGCTTGGATTCGTCGATCGCCCGGATAAGGATCTGCTTGCCCGCATCAAGCGGGGCACGTGGATTATCGGCATGCTCGGATCGTTCACCGATGCCGATTACGTCGCCGCGATCGAGAAGGCCGGCTTGGTCGGCGTAGCCATGGAGAAGCTGCCACGCCAGCTGAGTTCCGCTCAATCCATGGATGAGATGACGTCTCAGAATTCCGTGATGGGTTACAAGGCCGCCATTGTGGCCGCCAACGCCTATGGATCTTTCCTGCCGATGATGACGACTGCGGCCGGTACCATTCGCCCGGCCAAGGTGCTCATTCTGGGTGCGGGCATCGCCGGCCTGCAGGCCATCGGCACGGCAAAGCGTCTGGGAGCGGTTGTCACCGCGTACGATGTTCGCCCGGCTTCCAAGGGTGAAGTCGAGTCCTTGGGCGCCAAGTTCCTGGATCTTGGTCTGGACTTCTCCAAGGGCCAGGGTGAGGGTGGTTACGCCCGCGCGTTGAGCGCCGAGGAACAGGCCCAGCAGCAGGCTGCGGTCGATCAGAAGGCCGCCGGCTTCGACATTGTCATCACCACCGCCAAGGTGCCGGGACGCAAGCCCCCGGTCCTTCTGACCAAAGCCGGCGTGGCCGGTCTGCACCGTGGCGCCGTAATCGTCGACTGCGCTGCCAGCGATCTCGGTGGCAACGTCGAGGGCTCCATCGTCGGAACCCAGGTCACCGACAATGGCGTGACCCTCATTGGCGCCCCGTATCTGGCCAGTGGCGTGTCCACTACCGCGTCCAATCTGTTGAGCCGCAACGTGGCCGACGTGCTGGCGCATTTCGTCCGCGACGGCAAGCTCGCCGTCGATTTGAACGAGGAGCTTGACAGCGCCATGGTCGTGGCCGGCCGTGGCGAGGAAGCCAAGAAGGAGGAGAAGTAGGCATGGATATCGTTGTTGCGATCACACTGTTCATCCTCGCGC
>NZ_JBNMKH010000056.1:0-13655 GCF_050874245.1 Bifidobacterium sp.
CTATGCCATGAAGCCGGCCATGCAACCGACGAACCCACCGGCCCATTCGGTGCTGAGGAAACGAGCATCGACACTCAGCAGGACCTGCCCCTGACGCACGAACGTCGCAGAATCAACCAAACCATGCATGCCAGTCACGATGACCGACAAGCGGTTGTCGTCGAAAAGTACCGCCGGACGCACTCCGTCAGCCTGTACGACGGCAACAGACCCAGCTTGCGAATCGTCTCCATTCACCATCTCGTAGCGCACATCCGTGCCACGCATCGAAAACACCGCGTAATGTGTGGAATTCTGCCGGATCACTAAAGAACCGGACATAGGAATCGGCATGAGCGTCGGCAGTTTCGCTATTCTGCGGTAGCTGACATCACGCTCGTCGCGCACCACCACACCGTTCGTCGAGCCATCAGCCACATCCACCAGCGCAGGTTCCACGTCACCGGCGAGCGAGGATTTCACCCTAGGCTCGATGGTGATGCCATCGTCTTCAGTAGTAACCGTGATCTCGTCGGCCAAGCGGCCAAGACCAGCGCAAGTTACCGGCCATCCGGGGTCACCCTCATGCGTATCTAATGCACCGTTGCCGTCCAGCTTCCAATCGGCCGGATTATGTTCCCAGGATACCGGAGCGACAAAGCTCTCCCTTCCCAAGTAGCTCAATAATTCGCCGTCATGCTTTCCCCGCGTCTCCCTCACGCCGAGACACACCAGCCACCATCCCAGTTCCGGATGAAGCAACAGGTCCGCATGTCCCACGCATTGCAGCGGTTCCGACAAACCCAGATGTCGGTGGGTGAGAATCGGATTCTTCTTATCCGCATGGAAGGCACGGATTGCGGTGCCAAGATAGCAGCGTTCCCCGTCACGAACCTGCGGAATGCACTCACCCGATTCGGATGCTTCCCGTTCGTAAGCTTCGAACGCCCGAAGCAGTCCATGCGGCGCATAGATGCGCATGGCCATCTCACTGTGTTCGAAACTGGTGCCCCCCTCGGCGGTCATCAGATACACATAGTCGCCCACGCGATAGAGATGCGGCGCCTCAGCCCACACCGCCTCCACACCGTATCCGCGCCATATTACCGTCTTGCCCGATCCCGCAGGAAGACCGTCATCGACAAAAGTCCAAGTCTCCGGATCAATGCGTTGAGTCCAGACCTCGGTCTGTCCTTCCCATTGCGGATTGACCGCAGGACGGGTCTGGGTCCAGTACACGTTGCCGTCCCCGTCCTCGAATATGTCTGGATCGATGCCTTCGGCGCCCTCGATCCAGAACGGCCCACGCCAAGGTCCGTCGATCGAGTCCGACTCAAGAACGAAGTTGCCTTCCGCCGCCTGGGCCGAATCCAATTCGGCCTGGGAGCATCCTTCCGCGATGGCTTTGCGTCCATTGATGCGAGCGATGGTGCAGGCAATCACGTATTTGCCACGAATCCTACGCAGCGTCGGCGCATAGACGCCACCCGAGTCATCCACGAAAGGAATGAGCAAACGTCTTGCCAACTCCTCATCTATCGCATCCGACGCGTGTTTCCAGTGGGTCATATCCCTGGAAACGTAAATAGGCAAGCCTGGAACCAGTTCGAAGGTGGAGGTCACAAGCACGATTTGCCGAAGATCATCATCCCAAATCCAACTCGGATCAGGATGCATTCCGTGAAGAATGGGATTGGCGATGGTAATCGTTGTGGTCATAAGTACACCTCATTCGGGAACGTTTGGATACATCACATCATTGCGAATAATCGAAATTTTCGCTTGGTCTAACAACGCAAACAAGCCGCTCACCGGCGATCTAGCCGGCAAACGACTTGCGTGCGAAGGAAATTTGAGGAAGGAGGAAGGAAAGAAAAGTGAGTGGTGTGCCGGAACACCGACGCTTCGGCACACCACATCCGGCTCTGTCACAGTCGAGCCCCACTGTTTGATCCAGCGATGAATCAGGAGTCCTAACGGAAACTCCTTACTGCGTCCATGCCTCGGTCCTGCAATTCCGGAACGCTACGCGCCCAGTCATTGCTCGCCCTCGACTACCGTCTCGGACTTCGCCCGAGGCTACCTAAAACCCTAGTGGGTTTTCGGCTCACGCCTCGGCCAGGGCGTCGATCATGTAGTTGTTGATCGTGGCCTTGACGGACTCGAGGTGATCGGACTTGGTGGCCTCGATGAGCTTGGACTGCGGGATATCCAGAGCGTACTCCTCGAGGGAAGCCAGGGAGGCGGTGCCGTTCTCGACGGTCGCGCCGATGCCGGAATCGAAGGAGCTGTAGCGCTCGGCCTGCAGGTTCTCGATGACCTTGTCCTCGTGCATCTTGGCGGCGACCAGGAGGCCTGCTGCGAAGGAATCCATGCCGGCGATGTGGGAACGGAACAGATCCTCGGCGGTGAAGGAGGTACGACGCGGCTTGGCGTCGAAGTTCAGACCACCGTGAGGGCCGATCTGGCCTTCGGCGAGGACTTCCCACATGACGGTGGAGGTCTCGTACAGGTCGGTCGGGAACTCATCCATATCCCAGCCGATGAGCTTGTCGCCCTGGTTGGCGTCCAGGGAGCCGAGCACGCCGGCCTCGCGGGCGGTGCGGATCTCGTGCTGGTAGGTGTGGCCGGCCAGGTTGGCGTGGTTGCCTTCCAGGTTCAGCTTGAAGACGTCCATCAGATCATAGGTGCGCAGGAAGTTGATGGCGGTGGCGGCATCGAAGTCGTACTGGAACATCGTCGGTTCCTTGGCCTTCGGCTCGATCAGGAACTGGGCGTCCAGACCGATTTCCTTCGCATAGTCATGGCACATGTGGAAGAACTTGGCCATGTGCTCCTGCTCGCGCTTCATCTGGGTGTTCCACAGGTTCTCGTAGCCTTCACGGCCGCCCCAGAACACGTAGTTCTCGGCACCCAGGCGCTTGGCGATCTCCAGGGAGTGCTTCAGCTGGCCGCCGGCGTACGCGTAGATGTCGGCGAACGGGGAGGTGGAGGCGCCGGAGACGAAGCGCGGGTTGGTGAACAGGGAGGAGGTGTTCCACAGCAGCTTGATGCCGGTGGACTTCATGTTCTCTTCGATCTTGTCGACGACCTTGTCCAGGTTCTTGTCGGTCTCGCGCAGGGTGTCGCCTTCCGGAGCGATGTCGCGATCATGGAAGCAGAAGTACTCGACGCCGAGCTTCTGGAAGAACTCGAAGGCGTAGTCGACCTTGGCCAGGGCCTCGTCCTCCGGATCGGAATACTTGCCGTACCACGGACGCTGGGCGGTGCCGGTGCCGAACGGATCGACGAGCTGCTGGTCGAAGGTGTGCCACCATGCGACGCCGAAACGCAGCCAGTCCTTCATCTTCTTGCCGGCAACGACCTTGTCGGCATCGTAGTAATGGAAGGCAAGACCCTCCTGCGGCCCCTTTTCGCGACCGACGTACGGAATCTTATCGATATCCCACAGACCCATGGAATGCTCCTTTGCTTGGTTTACTTACGTAAAGCTTTATTTCGCAGCGGGCTTTCCGCCCGTCTTGGTCTACATAATAAATTGAATTACCTAAGTTTGTCAATTCGTTAAACTATACGGCGTTTCCATTGGAATCAAGCCATTTATCAATGCAGTGATACAGTGTGTTTGTTTGTTCGCATCGCGGCGCAACACCTGCGCGGCGCACGGAAGCGCGGAATCGAAAGAAGGAACATATGAGCGAAAACGTCGACACCATCTGCGTGCAGGGAGGCTATCAGCCGGGCAATGGAGAATCCCGCACTCCCCCAATCATCCAGGCCACGACCTTCAAATACCAGTCGAGCGAACAGATGAGCCGACTGTTCGACCTGTCCGAATCCGGCTACTTCTACACCCGCCTGCAGAATCCGACCAACGACACCGTCGCCGCGAAGATCTGCGAGCTGGAAGGCGGCGCGGCCGCGATGCTCACCTCGTCCGGCCAGGCGGCGAACTTCTTCGCGCTGTTCAACATCTGCAACAACGGCGACCACATCGTCGCCTCCTCCGCCATCTACGGCGGCACGTTCAACCTCATCAACGTGACCATGCGCAAGATGGGCGTCGAATGCACCTTCGTCAGCCCCGACTGCACCGAAGAGGAACTTGAGGCCGCGTTCCAGCCGAACACCAAGGCCGTGTTCGGCGAGTCCATCTCCAATCCGGCGCTTATCGTGCTCGACTTCGAGAAGTTCGCGAACGCAGCGCATCGTCACGGCGTGCCACTGATCGTCGACAACACCTTCCCAACGCCGATCAACTGCCGTCCGTTCCAGTACGGCGTGGACATCGTCACGCACGCCACCACCAAGTACATGGACGGCCACGGATCCTGCGTGGGCGGCGCGATCGTCGACTCCGGCAATTTCGACTGGATGGCCCATGCGGAGAAATTCCCGGGCCTCACCACTCCGGACGACTCCTACCATGGCGTCACCTACGCGAAGGAATTCGGCAAGGCCGCATACATCACCAAGGCCACCGCGCAGCTCATGCGCGACTTCGGCTCCACTCCGGCGCCAATCAACTCGTGGATCATGGGCATGCATCTGGAATCCCTCGGCGTGCGCATGGAGCGCCACTGCGCGAACGCACTGGCCGTGGCCAAGTGGCTCGACGCCGATCCGCGCGTCAGCTGGGTGAGCTTCCCGGGCCTCGAAACGGACAAGTACCATGCGCTGGCGGAGAAGTACATGCCGAACGGCACCTGCGGCGTGATCTCCTTCGGTGTGCCGGGCGGGCGCGAGACGGTTTCCGCGTTCCTTGACCATCTGAAGATGGTGTCCATCGCCACGCATGTGGCCGATGCGCGCAGCTGCACGCTGTATCCGGCCGGCACCACGCATCGCCAGCTCACCGAGGAGCAGCTTGAGGAAGCCGGCGTCGGCATCGACCTGGTGCGCCTGAGCTGCGGCATCGAAAACACGGCCGACATCATCGCCGACCTCGACCAAGCCCTCGCCGCCGTGCAGTGAGCCTCATAAGCCTGTAGATAGGGCTTGTATCCCCGCCATTGCAGGGATACAAGCCCTATCTTTATTCGAATTCATCTTCAACCCCTGGATAACCAACTCCTTGGATATCCAGCAGCACATGAAATCCGCTATATGTGGCAGATTTCCGTACCCATCGAAGATGATTTGTCCTATGTGTGGCAGCTCCAGGTACAAAGCCCTATGTTCGGGGGCATAAATCCGGCGATTCCTTCATCTTAGGAGCCATCGACCTGCCACATATAGCGGTTTTGACTTTTCCGGCATCCCGGAATCTGCCACACATAGCGGTTTTCATTCAGCGCATTGATATGTCCAGCGTCCGGCAAGCATGGTGGCAAGCACGTGGTCGGGCATGGCGCGCATGGCCTCAGGGGACTCAAGCGCACTCGGATCGCAATCCAGCAGCACCAGATCAGCCGCATCCCCAGCTTGCAACGTCGTACGTCCCAGGGCGGTGGATGAAGCAAGCGCGGTTTCGAATTCCAAGCATTGCTCAGGCTGGAAAGGCTCCCGGTCGGAACTCTCCGTGCCGAACACCGCGGCGGAGATGGCCAGCCATGGGTCCAACGGCGCGACCGGCGCGTCCGAGCCCATAAGCAGTTTGGTTCCGACCTCATGCAGACTGTTGAACGCGTAGGGAATGCCAGCGGGATTGCCCCAGAATCGTGTGATGACGTCGCGGTCGTCCATGGCGTGCTGCGGCTGGATGCTGGCGGCAAGTCCCAGCCGTGCAAGACGCGGAATATCGCACTCCTTGAGCATTTGAGCATGCTCAATGGAACCGTGCGCATGGGTACGTTCCGCGCAGTCGAGCACGATGGTGTTCGCTTCGTCGCCGATGGCATGGCAGGCGATATCGAAGCCATGTTCAGTGGCTAGCCGCATATACGATTCGATTTGCTCAGGGGTGTAGCTCAACGTGCCGTAGGTTTCCGGGGCGATGCCCGAGTATGGCGTGGAACAGTAAGCGGAGCGGGTGTTGAGTGAGCCGTCGGAGATCATCTTCATCGCACCGACGTGGCCTAGCCCATGACTTCCAGGCAGTTCGTCGCCGGTGTGCCAGCCGTCGTCGATGGCCTGCTGGAGCCGTTCGGGGTATACGCCGGCCTCGATACGCAGGTCGACGAGTCCTTGCGAGAATCGCTCGATCCATGTGTCGATGTTCTCCGCCATCTCGTAGTCGCGCACACCGACCACACCTTTGCCGGCGGCGTCCCGCTCCGCGTTGCGTAGCAGACGAGTCAGTTCATCGGCCGCGCCTGGCCCTTTGTCCAGCTTGCAGTAGGCGTCGAACCACTCAAGCTCTCCGACGAGCCCGGATTCGCCCACATGCACACCCAGGTTGCGCGCGGCAGCGGAGTTCACCCAGCCGCAGTGCATGTCGGCACTTGACAAAGCCACCGGCTGGTCGCCCGACACCGCGTTGATCGCGGCCAATGTCGGCTGGGCGGCATCGGCCCACAGTGAGTGCCGGAAGCGCATGCCGACCACATATTGGTTCGGGTCGAGCGTGCCGTTCTCACGACGTTCATCCAAGTGCCGACGCAACATGTCGAGCGCCTCGTCGGCACTGCGCGCGTCGATCAAATCAAGACGTCCCAACGTGTACGACCACTGCGTGAAGTGCGTATGACAATCCCACAATCCGGGAATGACCCACGTTTTCGAAGCCTTGTCTACCGACTTTTCCGAAGACCGTACATCCGCAATCCGCCCTTGCTCAATCGTGATGTCGACAGGCTCATTGGACCCCACGAAACACACATTTTCAATCACATACGGTTCGCCCATACATCCTCGATTCAACAAAATGACCTCATTGCCAGCCATAGTATCCTTGCGATGCTTGCGATTGCCACCCTCATCTCAATCGGCTATGTGCACTTTGGGTTTTCGCTATTGAAATGCGTTTATCTACATAGGCAAGAGAAAGGCGCAGTTATCCACCGGTTTTTCAAGGAAGGGTGAATCATCCACTTTTCCACCGTTTCCCAAAAGCCGGTAGACAGCGCAGTGCCATTTCCTCTACTTTGACGCTATGGACAATGGAGCACAATATTCGGAAAACCTCGCGCAGCTGAGGGCAAGGACCATCGAACAATGTCTTGAAGCGCAGAAAAGAACCGGAAGGCGATTGGTGTTCGCGCTCAATACCGCACTGGACCTTCTAGGCATCGAAAGGCCAAGATATCCACGAAACCAGCAAACGGAATCTTCCCTACACGTTCTCGCTCCATGCAACAACGCCCGAACGCATCTTCAGAACATCCACTTCGCACTATGGGAAGGCCCCGTTCTCGAAACAACCACGCATTATGGCAAAATTCATCACACTGACGCGATAACCACTTGGGCGATGCACGCCAATCGTATCCCGCAAGAGGAATTGGTAACGCTCGGCGATTCCATGATGAGGAGGAACGCTCGCTTTGGAACAATCACTCTCGACGAATTCATCGACTATGTAAACCGTCTCGAAAATCTCAACGAATATGTGAGAACAAACAGACAACGGCCGATTCGCGGAATCAACAAAATGAGGCAAGCCCTACGGCTTATGCGCGAAGGCACGGATTCCTCGCAGGAGAGCCGTTGCCGAATCACGCTGATTCGACACGGGCTTCCCTGCCCGGAAGTCAATTACAAGGTCCGCTCATCCAATGGGAAAATCGTTTTTCTGGACATGGCTTATCCAGAGATAAAAGTGGTTATTGAATATGATGGAAGGCATCACGCCGGACAGTGGCTCGCAGACAGCAAGCGACGCGAAGCCCTAGAGGATGAGGGCTGGATCTACATCCAAGTGACCGCCGAGAATCTGGCGAGCGAAAACGAAGAACGGCTCCTCGCCGAACGAGTGGCCAGCAGAATAAATCAGAGGCTCAGCAAATCCATCAGACTCAGCCAAAGAATGCCATCAGGAAGAATACATATCCGTATAGCGTCCCTTGCCACTGGGAACAGACGGATTCTCATCTGACAATCCCTATATGTGGCAGATTTGACATCCCCAGGAAACTTAAAACCACTACATGTGGCAGACCTAAGTAGACAATGACCGCCAAACCCACTGATTTATACCCTCTAACTCAGGATTTCTTTGGTTGTCTGCCACATATAGGGAAAATCACTTTCGTACGACGACGGAATCTGCCACATATAAGGCATTTCAAAACCGCGAACGCGACACATCAGTCTTTTTGGCAGGCCGTGGACAACCGCTCGAACGCTTCGTCGCTTTCCACGATGAGGCTGTCGATTTTGCGTTTGCCCAGTTCGTGCAACCACTCGTCCGGGTCCGCGCCGGCGAGCGTGCTGGTCTTCAACAGCAACGGCTTGTGACGGCCGATCACCACTTCGTCCGCGCCGACGGATTGGACCGGTCCGTCGAAGTGCGCGAAGGACTCGTCAGAAACATCCGATTCAGTTCCGGCAAGCACCGCCGCATACGTGGCATACAGTTCGCGCCGACGGACCGCATACTCGGCATCCGATTCCCCCACACGTCTTCTGCTGTCCACAATGTACGGCATTCCCGTGGTGATGTAGTGGAAGAAATGGCGATTGATGGCGTCGCATTCCGACCGCATGACGTCACGCACCACTTTCACGCCGGCTTCCTCAAGGATGCGAAGGCCTTTCCCGGCCACGACGGGATTGGGGTCGATGGAGCCGACCACCACCCGCGAGATGCCGTGGGCTAGAATCAGATCAGTGCATGCCGGCTGCGATCCAACGTGGCAGCAGGGTTCGAGCGTATCGATGACTGTAGCTCCACACATATCGATGCCATGCGCGTCGGCATAGTCGAACGCCATGCGTTCCGCATGCGGACCACGGTAACGGTCGTGGTACCCGGTGGCGAGAACCTCGCCATCACGTACCACCACCGCGCCTACCAGCGGATTCGGATCCACCCATCCCGCACCTTTGCGGGCCAGTTCAAGCGCTTGTGCCATATATTCGCGGTATTGCAACATGTCTTCCATGACCTCAAGCATATTGCACCGGCCGCAGTTTCATGCATCACGCCTCGTATCCCGAGGGCGGGCAACTCCATCCATCCGTCTCGCAAGCCATGCGACGCCATACAATATTGGCAGACCGGCAACATCCAACGAGAGGAATTTCACATGCAGCGTGAGATCATGACGTCCATCCCATTTCTCAGCCAACCGTCCGCCGCAGCCGAGAACACCGAAGAGGATCTGGCCGTGGCGCAGGACCTGAAGGACACGCTGGACGCGCACCGCAATGGTTGCGTGGGCATGGCGGCCAATATGATCGGCGTATCCAAGCGCATCATCGCTTTTGTGGATGAGGATTTCGGCGGCCGCATTTTCGTGATGTTCAATCCACACATCACCGCCGAAGACGGCGCGTTCGATACGGCGGAAGGTTGCCTCTCGCTCCAGGGCGAGCGTCGCACCGTCCGATACCAGCGCATCGAAGTGGATTATATGGATCGGAAATTCCGCGAGCGCCACGCAGCGTTCACCGGTTTCACCGCGCAGATCATCCAACACGAGATCGACCACTGCGATGGCGTGATCATTTGATCGCCGGCCTGCCGCCCACCAATCAATAGCCGCCCGCCGAAAACAGCCAACCCACCACCCCGTACTCGAAAAGCACGGGAAAACAGGAAGAATCATCAACAAAGTCACGTACGGAGGTACGATTTCGCCCTCAAACGGTCGAAACATACCCCGTACGCGAAAACCCGATTTCACCGCGCAAAATCACCGCCACCGCACCTACGGGGACAACACCGGAACTCCCCTCTCTCCGGCGACATCTCAACTCGGTGCCATCGCGCACACAGAAGCACACGGAGACACCCAGGCTCGGAGACCGCCGCAGCAGGCCACCATCACCACCAACCACGTACGGAGGCACGCTTCCATTCCCACACAACCGACCCACGACCGCTGTGTAGACGGGATATGGGATAATCGGCGATGGTACTTTGCGTATGGACACGGTCCGAAAACACTTGGCTTCGATGAGTTGCAGCAGACTTGCGATTCGTCCGCAACCAGTCGCGCCGGCAACGCGCCGCAGCACGGCGAACAAGTGCGATTTTCCGTCGACCGACATACGCAAAACGCTGGAATTCCAACGTTTCTTAAGGATGGAACACAACATTGGCTGAGTTTATTTACCAGATGATCAAGGCCCGCAAGGCTTACGGCGACCGCGTGATTCTTGACGACGTGACCCTGAGCTTCCTGCCGGGCGCGAAGATCGGCGTCGTCGGCCCGAACGGCATGGGTAAGTCCACGCTGCTGAAGATCATGGCCGGCCTCGACACCGTTTCCAACGGCGAAGCCTACCTGACCCCTGGTTTCACCGTCGGCATTCTGCAGCAGGAGCCGCCGCTGGACGACACCAAAACCGTCGGCGAGAACATCAAGATGGCGTTCGGCCCGATCGCAGAAAAGGTGGCGCGTTTCAACCAGATTGGCGAGGAGATGGCCAATCCGGACGCCGATTTCGACGCGCTGATGGAAGAAATGGGCAAGCTGCAGAACGATATCGACGCGGCCAACGGTTGGGATCTCGACTCCCAGCTCGAGCAGGCCATGGACGCTCTGCAGTGCCCGGATCCGGACACTCCGGTGACCGTCTGCTCCGGCGGCGAGCGCCGTCGTGTGGCACTGTGCAAGCTGCTGCTCGAGGCTCCGGATCTGCTGCTGCTCGACGAGCCCACCAACCATTTGGATGCCGAATCGATTCTGTGGCTGGAGCAGTTCCTGCACCAGTACAAGGGCGCCGTCATCGCCGTCACCCACGATCGTTACTTCATGGACAATGTGGCCGAATGGATCTGCGAAGTGGATCGCGGCCACCTGTATCCATACAAGGGCAACTACTCCACCTACCTGGAGACCAAGGCCAAGCGTATGGAGATCCAGGGCGCCAAGGACGCCAAGCTCGCCAAGCGCCTGAAGAGCGAGCTCGATTGGGTGCGTTCCTCGCCGAAGGCCCGTCAGGCCAAGAACAAGGCTCGTCTGGAGCGTTACGACCAGATGGAGCAGGAGGCGCGTAACAACAAGAAGCTCGACTTCTCCGAGATCCAGATTCCGGCCGGCCCGCGTCTGGGTTCCACCGTGCTGGAAGCCGAGCATATCCACAAGGCGTTCGGCGACCGCGTGCTCATCGACGACTTGAGCTTCACCCTGCCGCGTAACGGCATCGTCGGCGTGATCGGCCCGAACGGCGTAGGCAAGTCCACCCTGTTCAAGACCATCGTCGGCTTGGAGCCGTTGACCTCCGGTTCGCTCAAGATCGGCGACACCGTGAAGATCAGCTACGTCGACCAGAACCGTGCCGGCCTTGACCCGAACAAGAACCTGTGGGAGGCCGTGTCCGACGGACTCGACTTCATCGAGGTGGCCGGAGTGGAAGTGCCGACCCGCGCCTACGTGGCGTCCTTCGGCTTCAAGGGTTCCGACCAGCAGAAGCTGGTGGGCGTGCTGTCCGGCGGCGAACGCAACCGTCTGAACCTGGCGCTGACCCTGAAGCAGGGCGGCAACCTGCTGCTGCTCGACGAACCGACCAACGACCTTGACGTCGAAACCCTGGAATCCCTCGAAAACGCGCTGCTCGCCTTCCCGGGCTGCGCCGTGGTGATCTCCCACGACCGTTGGTTCCTCGACCGTGTGGCCACGCACATCCTCGCATGGGAGGGCACCGACGAGAATCCGGCCAACTGGTACTGGTTCGAAGGCAACTTCCAGGCCTATCAGGAGAACCGCATCGCCCGTCTCGGCGAGGATGCGGCCCGCCCGCACCGCCTGCACCGCAAGCTGACCCGCTAAAGGCAGACAGATCCAATCGAGTCGCGTTAAGCGCAGATTTCAGCAAAGCGCCACCCTTCATTACGAGCGGTGGCGCTTTGCCATACGTCAACCGTTGCCGCTAACCAACCGTTCATTCTTCTCACGTACTCGTTACAAAACAATCCGACGAAATTTACTACATGTGGATAGACTCGATGCCAGCATAAAGAGCTATCCACACGCGGAAGGAATCGAGGCCATCATGACGCAGACAGACATGACGCCGCTGCAGCGACTGGCAAAGGTGCTCCAGCTGGGCACGCCCTCAAACTATCGCAACCATACGTATATCAACGGCGAAAGCCTGTACTTCCCCACTGGCCGAGTCTACGGCGGACAGGTCATCGCGCAGTCGCTGATGGCCGCGTCGAGAACCGTCGCTCCGTCCCGTCTGCCGAATTCCATCCACGGCTATTTCATTTCGGCCGGCGATATCCGTCAGGATCTGCTGTTCGACGTGGAAAATCTGCGTGACGGACGTTCCTTCTCCGCCCGTCGCGTGAATGTCACGCAGGCGCAGGGCTCGATTTTGACGGCAATCGCCAGCTTCCAGGAACATGACCAGGAAGGCATCGAATTCGCCGACCCGATGCCTGAGAACATTCCCGATCCCGACAGCCTGACCAGTGCGAAGCAACTGATGGAGCCGTATGCGGAACAGTCGCCGTTCGCCAAGTATTATGCGGAGAAGTCGCCGTTCGATATTCGCCATGTGACGCGCACCATCATGCTTGGCGCCGACAAGAAGAGCGCCAGCGAGGATTCCGGCAAGCAGATGGTGTGGATGAAGGCCGACGGCAAGGTGGACGTGCCGCAGGTCATGCATCGTGCGATGCTGGCGATGGGCTGCGACCAGATCATGCTGGAGCCGATTCTGCGCAGGGCAGGCTTGAGCATCGCCACCCCTGGTATCTCGTACGCGTCCATCGATCACTCGATGTGGTGGTACCGCGACATCGACATCAACCAATGGCATCTCTACGTGCAGGACACCCCGACCGCGGCCCATGGACGCGGCCTTGGCTCGGCGAAGGTCTACACGCAGGACGGCAGTCTGGTAGCCTGCATGGCGCAGGAAGCGATGTTCCGCGTACCAAACGTGCCAGGCACGACGGAAAAGGCCTGATCCTCAGATCTTGGATTTGGTCGCGGCGGCCGCATAGCGATTGCGCTGTGCGGCCTTTTTCATTGCCGGGCTTTCCGGGCCGTCAATGGGTGGAATCCGGCACAGCCACTCCCCCACGATGCCGACGATCATGTCGGCGATGCACACCACGCACGCCACCGCGCATTCGATGATGGCCTGATTGTAGAATTCCGCCTCGCCGTGCGGCAGACTCATGATGATCTGCCCGCCGTACCAGCCTGCCAAGGCCGCTCCCGCAAGGCCGAGCGCCTTGCATGCCACCAGCGTGCCGAAGGCCTTCTGCGGGTCCAATGGCTTAAGCTGCGCGCGTTTGACGGGGTCTTTGGTCGTGTATTTGTGGATTTGCAGGGCCATGTACAGCACGGTGATGCCCAGCGCGGCCAGCACCACCGGCACGATCCATGGAGCGCCCACCAAGGGCAATCCCGAGATTTCGCCGTATTTCGCCAATCCCATGCCTGCGAGCACGCCAAGCACTGCCGCAAGGACGAAAGACCACCAAGGGGTTCTGCGTGCTCTCATAGCGTGTCTCCAATGATCCAGTTGTCGGTCAGCATTCCCACCTGCGCGGCATCCGGTGCCACGGCCAGCAGGAACGCGACCGGATCCCTGCCGAGTTTCGCGTCCGGATCCATGTCGAACCATGGGGCGAGCACGGCCGCATGCTCACGTGCGGACGGCCACGGCAC
>NZ_JBNMKH010000057.1:0-13611 GCF_050874245.1 Bifidobacterium sp.
AATATGCCGGCCGTCCAATTCAGCCGGGCGTCGGCGCGCGATTCGACCCAGGCGCGCATATCGGCGGCAGGATCGCCGGAATCCGCCTCCGCTTCCGACCATGCCCTCAATCCGTGGGGAACGGGTGTGCCGGAGAATCCGTCGGCGATCGCGTCGGCCAAGGCCTTTCCGCCTTCCCCGGTACGCCCGTCGACCGCGACGACCGGCATGCCGTCCAGCAGGCGTGACAGGCGCTCGGGATCGACGCCGCAGCCGTTGCGGAACGCGAGATCGTCCATGGTGAGCGCCACCACGGTTGGCAGGCCAAGCTCCACCACCATCGACAGCAGGTACAGGGATCGTGACATCGCGGTGGCGTCCAGCACCACGACGACCAGATCTGGCGCGGGCATGCCCGAAGCGCCGGTCAGCGCGTCGACGGCGACCTGTTCGTCTGGGCTCATCGGCAGCAGCGAATAGGTGCCCGGCGTGTCCACGAACTGCCAGAACAGCGGTTTCCCGGACTCCGTCGAGCCCTTCTCGTAGCGGTATCGTCCGCAGGTGATGGACACGGTGGTGCCCGGCGCGTTCATCGTGCGGGTCTTCGCCCCAAGCAGCGCGTTGAACATCGACGATTTTCCGACGTTCGGATTGCCGACGAACACCACACGTTTCGCGGTCTCGCCATGGGTCTCGCCGTGGATTCCGCAATCGGCGCGGCAGCATTCGTCATCGCATTGCGGATGGCAGCATTCGCCGCCTCTGAGGCTCCGCAGGCTCAACATTCGTTCATTTCCCCATTCTCGTTATTCCGCTCGGCTTCTCCACGAGCAATCCTCACATGGACGGCGCGGGCCGTGTTTCCGTCCAAAGCGACGCGTTCGCCGCCGAATGCGATGACGCGCCCGCCGAAAACGCCTCGTTGGATGACTTGCAGCTCCACGCCCCGTGCCAGTCCTATCTCACGTAGACGGAACCTGTGCCGGTCGTCCAAATCGACGTCGTCCACAATAACGCGCACGCCGCGCGGACAATCGCTCAACGTCATGACGGCGTCCTTTCTTTCCGCCCGAGACCGTCCCGTAGCGTCGTGCCGACGTCCATACGCAATACCCATGGTTTCCACACATAGCAGGAAAACCCGCGATTTACAAGGCATCCATATGAAAAGGCGCCCGGATCCAACGATTCGGACGCCTTTCATGTCAATAGGAGCGGGAATAAATCCTTACTTGCCTTTGGAGACGTTGAACTTGAATTCGACGATGTCGCCGTCCTGCATGACGTAGTCGCGGCCTTCCTGACGGAGCTTGCCTTCCTCCTTGATCTTCGTCATGGAGCCTTCGGCGGCAACGAAATCGTCATAGGAGACGATATCGGCCTTGATGAAGCCCTTTTCGAAGTCGGTGTGGATCACGCCGGCGGCCTGCGGGGCGGTGTAGCCCTTGTGGATCTGCCATGCGCGCACTTCCTTCTCGCCTGCGGTGAGGAAGGTGGACAGACCGAGCGTGTCGTAGCCGACGCGTGCCAGCTGGTCGAGGCCGGATTCCTCAAGGCCGGCGTCGGCGAGCATTTCGCGCGCGTCGTCCTCGTCGAGTTCGGTCAGGTCGGCTTCGAATTGCGCGTTGAGGAAGATGGCCGGAGCCGGAGCCACGGAGGCGGCGAGCTTGGTCTTGAGATCCTGGTTCTGCAGTTCGGAATCGTCCACGTTGAACACGTAGATGAACGGCTTGGCGCTCATCAGGTGCAGGTCGTAGACGGAGTCCTTGTCGAAGCGGCCTTCGCGGGCGGCCTTGTCGATGGTCTCACCGGCTTCGAGGATCTCCTTGGCCTGCTTGACGGCGTCCATGTAGGCCGGCTCGATCTTCTTGCCGCGCAGATCCTTCTCCAGCTTCGGCAGCGCGTTCTCGATGGTCTGCAGGTCGGCGAGGATGAGCTCGGTGTTGATGGTGTCGATGTCGTCGGCCGGATCGACCTTGCCGTTGACGTGCACGATATCGTCATCCTCGAAGGCGCGCACGACCTCGCAGATCGCGTCCGCCTCACGGATGTTGGCGAGGAACTTGTTACCCAGGCCTTCACCCTCGGATGCACCCTTGACGATGCCTGCGATATCCACGAAGGTAACGGTGGCCGGCACAATCTTCTCGGTGTGCACGAGCTTGGCAAGCACCGGAAGACGATTGTCCGGCAGCGGTACGATGCCGGTGTTCGGCTCGATGGTGGCGAACGGATAGTTTTCCGCCAGCACGTTGTTACGGGTCAATGCGTTGAACATGGTGGACTTGCCGACGTTCGGCAGTCCGACGATTCCGATAGTAAGAGACATGGTTCCTTAGTTTAGTATTAGGCTTCGATGGCGTCGACCGCTTTGATCACGGCACCACGGAACGCGCTTTCCTCCAACGATGCGACACCCTTGATGGTGGTGCCTCCTGGAGAGCAGACGGCGTCCTTCATGGCACCCGGATGGGTTTCGTTGGCCAAGTACAGCGCGCCGACGCCTTCCACCATCTTCGCCGCAAGACGATAGGCGGTGGCGCGTTGCAAACCGTATTTCACACCGGCGTCACCAAGCGCTTCGATATACATGTCGGTGAATGCGGGCGCACAGCCGGCGATGCACATGCCGATACCCATATGCGCGGAATCAACGCGCTCGATGAGGCTGATCGACGAGAACAGCTTTTCGAACGTCTCGGTTTGCGTATCGGTCAGCGTGTTGTCGGTTTCGGTGACGAGCACGCCTTTGCCGACGGCCATCGGCGTATTGGGGATGGTGCATTGGATATGCATCGCGTCGAAATCGGTGCCGAACAGTTCACGGTATTTGGCGAGATCCCAGCCTGCCGCAATGGATACGACGAATGTGCTTTCGTTGGCGAGCGCGCCGGCGATTGGTTTGATGACGTTTTCGATCTGGTACGGTTTGATGGCGATGATGACAACGTCGGCCGCGTCTGCGACTTCGGCAGCGGTGCGCAGCGGTGTGGCACCAACCTTCGTCGTGGTTTTCTCCAGTTTGTCGTAATGCGCGGCGCACGCCACGATGTCAGTACCGTCGATTGCACCTGCCGCGACAAGCCCTTCGGCAATGGCCTGTGCCATGTTGCCGTATCCGATGAATCCGATGGTTGGGTTGGACATGGTTTCTCCTTGTTGTTCCCGGTTCCTATTTGATATCGATATATGGATGGATTGTCTGTGTCAGAACAGTTCTTCCAGATCTCCCCTGTTCAGTGCTTCGTTGAACAGGTGTTTGAAGACCACGGAACCATGCACGCCGTCATGTTCGAATTCGTTGGTGGTCCAATAATGTGAACGGCCAACACGAGACAGCGTGTCGAGCTGCAATCCAGAATCTACGTACATGTCGTCAAAATAGACGGCAGCCTGCAGCGGAACCTCATTACGAGCCAACTGGTCGGCATCGTAGATCATGCCGAAATGCGTGTCTTCCATAAGCACGTCCATGGCTGGTTTGAACGGACGCAACGCACGTTCCTGCTCGAACATCCACGGGAACATGGCCTCGCCGGTGAAATTAAGCGGACGAATGCCACCCGCGAATTCCGGATGCTCGCCGCGCACGCGCTGGGCGGCCCAGCAAATCGGCGTTTCCAGCTCGCCATTGGCGTAGATGAACTCCTGCAACGGCCAATACAGCGGACGAGACGAAGTCGCATCCATCACGGAAGACAGGAACTCGTCAGACAGTTCCGCCGAGGTCGAGGCCGAACCATCGCCGTCAAGGAACGCCTGGTCAAGAATCCAATGCACGCGTTCGAAACTCGGCTTCATACCGAAATCGGATCCCAAGCATTGGAAGCGTTCCACCGTGAGCGGATCGCCGTTCGGCAATGTGACCTCGCGCGATTGCAGTATGTCGGCAACCGTTGCGGCACGTTCGACATCGATCGGGTAACGCTCGTAGAACTGCTTCGTCTTTGCCGCCATGCGCGGGAACGTATGACGGTACACGTCGGTCGCATCGGCGGGAACATGAGGAATGCCGCCCGTGGTGAAACTGGCGATAACCCCTTGCGGGAACAGCGAAAGATACGTCAGCGTCAGGAATCCGCCATAGCTTTGACCAAGCGTGGCCCAACGTGCGCCCCCGAATTCGGTACGACGCAGATGCTCGAAATCACGAACGATCGAATCGGCGAGGAAGCGCTTCAAAAACGCGGCACCGGCCTTGCCGCCGCCATCCATGCCCTCAATCACATGCGTGTCGACGCGGGACGAACGCCCAGTACCACGTTGATCCGGCAATACCACACGGAAATGCTTGATGGCCTCCTCAATCCAACCATCGGAACTTGGACCGAGCGGACGCGGACCGGAACCACCGGGACCACCCTGCAGGAACACGAGCAGCGGAAGATCATCATGCACATGTTCAGGAGCGGTGACCACACGGTAGAACAGGCTGATCGATTCGCCATCGAACCCATGACCGGGCTCGTGGCCCATCCAATCCAACGGCACCTTGATGGAACGATCCTCAATATGCAATCCGGGCACGTAGTATTCGCTCAGCAACGTCATGCATTCACCTTCCCTTTGGCGTCATCGGCATATTCAATGCGAGTAGTGGCTTCTTGATGGCTTCCATCCCACCCACACGCGGAGACAACCTTACCTCACAAAAGCGGCTTTATCCTGCCGCCATTTCATTCCCGCGCATGATGGCGCCACAGCATATCTGGCGCTAGGGTGGAGCATATGTCGAATTTCAAGCAGCGTCTCTTGTCGTGGATGCATGGTCATGTCTTCGCAGGCGATCTCATCATCACGCTTGTCATAGGTGTTCTGCTGTTCGGCGTGACCAGCGGCATCACCTATAATCCGGGATTGCTGTTTGACCTTAAGCCTTCCACGCAGATGGCATGGGAAGCGGCAATGCTTATCCCGCTGCTGATCCGTCGATGGCGGCCGCAGACCGGAGCGTTGCTCTGCGTGGCATTGACCTTGGCACATCTCATATTCGGCCCTTGCCTGCTGGGCGCCGATATTCTGGCATTGTTCATGCTGTATTCGGTGATTGTCTACGGCAATCCCAAAAACACGAAAGCCTTCATTATTCTGGCGTTGGCCATCGGTCTTCTGGCTTCGGCGCTGATGGCATGGACCATGACCAATGGACCGCTGCTCACCGGAGGCAAAGTGCATACATGGAGCAGCTGGAATGGCTCAAATCCAAATGGCATTATGGTCACGGAAGACACTCTCGGTTCCATCTACACAGGAACATCCATGTCGGAAGTCGCCGACATGGTGGCGCAATACATGCTGGTGCTGACGCCGATTTTCGAAGTATGCATTATTTCCACCGTCATTGTAGCGTTCTGGCAGCGCGCCCGTCTGGCAACCGTTCGCATGATGCGGGAACGCAATGAGGCAATCGCCGCGCGAGACCAGGATGAACGCGATATCGCCGCGTTGGCGGAACGCGCACGCATCGCACGTGACATGCACGATGTGGTGGCGCACACCCTATCAATCATCATCGTGCAGTCTGATGGCGGCCGCTATGCAGGCACGCATGATCCCGCGGTGGCTAGAAACACCATGGAGACGATTCGACACGAATCGGAACGCGCACTGCATGACATGCAACGTCTTCTGGGAGTATTCGGGGGTTCACCGCACGCCGATTATAACGATATAGGCAATCTTGTGGAACAAGCGCGAAACGTCTCCCCCGACATTCGAATCCGATGGAATATCACCGGCACCGCCAGCCCAGAACAACTCAGCGAACAAGCCTCGATAGCTTCCTACCATGTAGTGCAGGAGGCGCTGACGAATATCCGCAAGTATGCGGGGCCGCACGTCGATGCGCATATTAAAGAGTCATGGAACAACGGTTTGCTCACTTTGACCATCACCGACAATGGTCGTGGCGCGGCGGCCAATATCGACGGGCATGCGCCAGGTTACGGCCTGCTGGGCATGAAGGAACGCATCGAATCGGCCGGAGGCTCGTTGCAGGCTGGCCCTCAACTCGGCGGAGGCTTCGAAGTCATGGCCACCCTGCCTTACGGCGGTAAAGAACAGGTGACAGACGAAACCGGCGAACAGTATGCCTCGGAACAGTCCGAATCGTGCAACACAACTGCCATATCCAGCAAAGCGAGATTATCCGACGAAGCAATCGCGTCTCATACAGCCGTCAACATATCGGCGCGAATCCCAGATCAACCATCGGAGCGGACGCAGGAAACCAAGCAACCGACCGGTCGCGATCATCGTTCGAATGCCCTGCAACATTTGCGCATCACCGCACCCAATCTGCATGATTTGCTCAAATCGTTGAAACTGAAATCCGTAGAATTTGCAAATACATCCAATTCGCGAGGGCCGAATTGGGTGGAACGTGTTTCCGCATGGACGCAGCACCATTATGTGCTCATGGATTCCGTTGGTGCCGTGGTATTGGTCATGCTGCTGAATCGCATGTCGATTACGTTCCTTTTTGATAGTTCACCTCTTGCGCAGCTCTCTCATGCGATCGCCACCTGCTGCATATTGGCGCTGTCTCTTCGACGCAGGTTCCCCGAGACTTGCGCGCTTATTGTGTTCGTATTGTCAGTTGTGCAATTGTTGTTTTTGGGATCGATTGAGGTTGAACATATCGTAGCGTCGCTGTGTGCTCTGTATTCAGCCGTATTGTATGGACGCGAACACGCATGGCGTTGGACCGGTTCTGCCGCTGTCACCTGTTCGGTGCTGATGGGCTTGAAAATCGCGGCCGATCAACACGGATACATTACCTTGTTCGGCGCCATCACCGCTTCCGTGGGCTTGACAAAACCGGTTTCAGCCGCGTCAAGCAGTACTGCGGCGTTCTTTACCGGCGTTATGTATACGGTTGCGGTGTTGATACTGTGCGCCGGCATTATGGCATGGGCGCGTTGGACTCGCTCCAGTGATTCAAACGCACTGGTGTTGCAGGCGCGAGAGGAAGCGCTGGTGGCCGAGCAGGAGAAGCAGCGTATTCTCGCGGCGAATATGGAACGCGACCGTATCAGTGCCAGCATTCAGGCTGAAGTCACCGCCACGCTGAACAGCGTGATTAGTCAAGCCGTCGATGGTATCCGCATGTTGGACGCTGCCGAAGCACAAGGCAAAGAGCCTACCGCCGACGAGATTTCCGCAGCGTTCAAAGCCATCGGAGAACAGGGGCGCGCCGCGCTTAAGCGTATGCGCGAACTGCTCGGAGTGCTTCGTGAGACTGGTTTCAGCGATGACGCTCATGCCGGTAGCGCGAACGAACTGCAGTTGAGGCCCGCAGCACCGCTGGAGGAGCAGCTGCAGCGCGCGTCTCGATAGCCGGTTCAAGTTTTTCAGGGAGATTTAAGGGGTTGTTTCGCGCTGTGAGCGGAACGATGCCGATAAGGTGGAGAGTATGAGTGAAGAACAGAAGATTCGTGTGGTCATCGCCGATGATCAGGAATTGGTGCGTGCCGGTTTCGCGATGGTGATCGGCTCGCAACCGGATATGGCGGTTGTCGGCCAGGCGCGCGATGGCGCGGAAGCGGTGGCTTTGGCGGAGACGTTGCATCCCGACGTGGTGCTGATGGATGTGCGTATGCCCAGTGTGGACGGCATTGAGGCGACACGTCGGATCAGCGCGTTGCAGCATCGTTTCGCACCTGACGGAAGCGCGCTTGACGATGCGCATACCCGTGTGATCATTCTGACGACGTTCGATTTGGACGAATACGTGATGGCCGCGATCAACGCCGGCGCGTCCGGTTTCCTGCTGAAGGACACGGAACCGGAGACGTTGCTCAATTCGATTCGCACCGTGTATCAGGGCAACGCCATCATCGCTCCGTCCGCCACGAAACGGCTTATTGAAAAAATGATGGATGGCAGTTTCGCAAGCGCTGCCACCACTCAACCCGCTTCCGTCACGTCCACTTCCGTTTCAATGGCGCCGGCGTATACCGATCCGGAATTGGACGAACTGACCGACCGCGAGCGCGAGGTGCTTATCGAGATCGCACATGGTCTGTCGAATCAGGAAATCGCGGACAAGCTGTTCATCAGCCTGCCTACCGTGAAAACGCATGTCGCGCATATTCTGTCGAAAATCAATGCGCGCGACCGCGTGCAAGCCGTCGTGTTCGCCTATGAAAACCATCTCGTATAAAATCTTCATAAAACGTATTCGGCAACAAAAATGCTCCTTCTTTCGAAGGAGCATTTCGTTTATCGCCTAAGCTTCTGCGAGCGCCTCGACAGGCCGAACCGTAAAGCGGGAAGCCTGGTAGGCTTCCCTTAGGTGAGGTGAGCGGCTTGCCGCGAAGGCCGCCAGTTGAGGTGCTAAGCTTCTGCGAGCGCCTCAACTGGCGGCACCCTGACCGCCCGACGGGCAGGTGCGATGCTGGCCAGCAACGCTGCCACAGCCGCCACGGCAAGCACAATGCCGTTGATTCCCCATTCGAATGGGAACGCCACGGTGCCGTACAGACTGAACACCACGTATGCGCCCAGCCAACCGAACAATGTACCAAGCAGTATGCCGGCAAGGCCTGAGACTACGGAGATGAGCAGCGCTTCGATGGCGAGTGATGCCCGTAGCTGGCCGCGGGTCATGCCGATGGCGCGCAGAGTGGCCGATTCGCGGGTGCGTTCAATCACCGATAGGGACAGCGTGTTGGCCACGCCGACAAGTGCGATGAGCACAGCCACAGCGATCAATCCCACCAGAAGCATCATCATGGAGTCGATCATCTTCGCCCATACGATGCGTTCGGCGATCGGTCCGGTCACTGTCGCATCAGTGCTCTTCTCCAATGCGGCCTGCATGTCGTTGTAGATGCCGTCAACGGAAACTCCCGACTTGTCAGTATCCGCCTTGACCAGCAGCACATGGGTGGCGGCATCGAGGTCACCATTGGTGAAATGGCTTTCATCCACGAATCCGACAGCTCCATACTGTGCAGATACGCGACGGTAGTCGGCTTGGTTTGCTTGCAATGTCAGCGAACGCGTAGCGTCGCCGTCCTGGTTCCATTCGGTAGAGAAATCAGCCGTACCATTGGCGAACTGCAGTTTCTTGCCGGTTTGCGCATTGTATGTTGGCATGAGCACGCCATCACTGTCGATGGAGGCGTTACCCAAGTTGGCACGCATGACCTGCTTGACCTGATCGATATTCTTCACGCCGACCAGCAATGCGGACGTAGGCTGGGTTCCATCCGCTTTCTCCAAGGTCACGGAAACCGCCGGCGCATACAACGTGTCGGACACGCCGTTGATGTCGGCTACATCCTTGACCATTTGCTGGCTGATGTCATCGCCCATGGCCACGATGTCGACGCTATAACGGGTGGCGAGCGCACCATTCATAGTCTCTTTGGCGCTGGCGGCACCGGTTGCGATGGTGGAAACCAGGGTGACGCCGATGAGCAGAGCGGCACCGGTTGCTGCGATGCGTCGCGGATTCTTCTGAATGTTGGCGTGCGCAACCGTTGCGGAAGGGCCTGTCAGCGAGGCCAACGCTCCAACTCCCTTCATGAGGGCCGGCATCCAAAACACCGCGGTGACCACCATTCCGAGGAATACCAGTGCGGCGCCGGCGATGGCTACGAGCAGAATCATCGTGAATTGATCGCTGCTCGCATTCTCGCCGCCATTGGTGGCTTGTACCTGCCAGATGGAAAATACCACCATGGAGATACCGACCACCACCATCAGAATACCGATTATGGCTCGCGTGAGGCTGGAACGACGGTTGTCGGTCAGTTCAATCGGGCGCAATGCCTCCAATGGCGTCACCGCAGTAGCGGAACGTGCGGATCCCAGGGATGCGAGCACCGTCACCACAATACCGAAGAGAATAGGTATGACGGCGGCCTGCCAAGAGAAATTGAATCGCATACCCTCTTGCATGATGTCGCTGACGCACATGCCCCACATGAGCAGACTTCCCAGCACCACGCCAAGCACGGATGCGACGAAGCCAAGCACTGCCGCTTCGAACAGCACGGAACCATACAGCTGGCCTTTTTTCGCGCCGATGGTGCGCAGCAAGGCGAGTGTGCGGCGGCGTTGCGCCACGAGTACTTGGAACGTGTTGGCGATCACCAGTGCCGCCACGAACATGGCAAGCACGCCGAAGCACATGAGGAATGTGGTGACGATGCTGGTTTGGTTGCCGGTTAAGGATTTGATGCTTTCGTCACTGACCTGCTGTCGCGACATCAGATCGAAATGCTTTGGCAGCAACGCTTTCACACTGTTGATGGTTTTTGCGGATACGCTATTTCCATCCAAGGCAAGGTCGAGGTATACCGTTGTTGTTCCGACGGTGTCGAAATCGTCCGTTCCCTGCATTGCGGCAAGCAGATTGTCGGATCCTACGATCGCACCACCATAGTACGAGTAGGCGCCGTTCGGATCGGAGGTGAGTCCGACCACGCGCACGTTGTCCGCTTTGGCTTTGCCATCGGTGCCTACCGCATATTGGGAGGTCAGTCTTACAGTGTCGCCAATGCCGACGTTCAGCTGTTTCGCCATGTCTTCCGGCAGTGCGACTTCGTTGGAGTCCTTCGGCTGGTCCCCTTCCGTAATATTCACGGGAAGCATGTTCTTCTGTGCCGCGGTAGAGATGATCTCGCCGCTGATGACGCTGTCCCCCCTGGAAACGCTGACGCCGGTTTCCACCGAGGCGCGGACACCGTCAACCCCTTCGATGCCGGCGATCTGGTCGAGATGGAAGTCGCCGACAGTGCTGGAGTACGCTTCGTTGAGTTCCTCATCGCTCAGGTCGGAGCTGTTGACGGTCACCGCATAGTTGGCGTTTCCGAACATGGCGGTCATCTGCCGTGTCAGGGAGTCGTTCATGGCATTGCCGAACAGGAAGGTGCTGGCGATGAACGCCGTGCCGATCATGATGGCGATGCCTGCGGGTATGAGCATGCGCTTGGTTTTTCGCATGAGTTTCAAAGTGATGGACCACATGGTTAATTCTGTTTCCTTCTTCGAATGCTTCTACAGTGCGTTTAGCGGGAATGTCTCACGGAAGCCACATTCATTGTGGCGGCTTCGCGTTCCTTCATCAGCAGTTCACTCATTTGGTCTGCTGTCGGCTTGTTCACGTCCGCCACGATCTGGCCGTCGGCGAACACGAGCGCACGGTCGGCGTAAGACGCGGCGACCGCATCATGCGTGACCATGATGATGGTTTGGCCAAGTTCGTTGACGGAACGTTTCAGGAAGCTCAACACTTCGGCGCTTGATACAGAGTCAAGATTGCCGGTGGGCTCGTCTGCGAACACCAGTTTCGGTTTGGTGATCAATGCTCGCGCGATGGCCACACGCTGCTGTTGGCCTCCCGATAGTTCGTTCGGACGATGGTTAAGACGTTCCTTAAGGCCAAGCGTTTCCACCAGCAGACGCAACCACTGTCGGTCTGGTTTCGCTCCAGCCAAGGTCAAGGGCGTGAGAATGTTCTGTTCGGCAGTAAACATCGGCAGCAGATTGAAGCTTTGGAAGATGAAACCGATCTGATGGCGGCGCAGCAGGGTGAGCTGGTCGTCGTTCATGCGAGTCAGATCCTTGCCGTCGAACATGACGTGTCCGCTAGTGGCCGAATCAAGTCCGGCCAGCGTGTGCATCAACGTGGATTTGCCAGAGCCGGAGGGGCCCATGATGACGGTGAATTTTCCTTGTTCGAAGGCGATATTGACGTCACGTAACGCATGCACCGCGTTGCTTCCGGAACCGTAGTCCTTGACAAGATCGATGGCTTCAATGGCAGTGTTATTGGCTTTGATGGCGTCCCTGATGTCCATGGAAGTTCCTTTCTTTGTGAAGTTACTTCCAACATACGGAACATTCGACGTCAACGGCATCATGCGTTGGTCTGAAATCCTGCTGAACCGCGACTCATCCTTGAGTATGAGATCAACGCGGGAACAGCGAAAACTGGATGATCAGAAACCATGTTCCAAGCATCGGGCAATCGTCAATCGCCTAACAATACGCCTTCGTGCGGCGGCTCAAGCCAATACGACTCCTTTTCCACACTGACGGTGGACGCCCACCAGGTCTGTTCCACGCCTGGCAATGGGCGAATGGATTCGTCCACCACGCGCCATAGGTCCTCATCGTTGTCGGCGATGATTTCAATCAGGTAATCGGCACCGTTCAATCCGACACCACTCATCGCGTACGTCACTTCGTCGATGGCCAGAAGCTGTTCGGAGTCAAGCCGATATGGAGGTTTCACTCCAAGTCCGAGGAATGCCTGTCGGAATCCTCCCAAACGCATGGGGCTTACCGTGGCCATAATGCGCATCACGCCGGAATCTTCGAGTTTTTTGATGCGGCCGCGAATCGCCGTATGGGTCACGCCGAGACGCTCCCCCAACGACGCATAGCTGGCCCTGCCGTCCTTCTGCAGTTCGTTGAATGTGTGCACGAACCGTGGATCCAGACGATGCGAGGGAATATCGGTGCCGACACTCGCCTCGCGTTTGGTCAGGAAGCCGGTTTCGCCATGCGCGGCGAGCAGACGGTTCACCACGCTGACATTGTGGTCATCAAGCACCAGCCGTCCGCATGAGAACACCTGCAGACGGGACAATCCCGGCAACGCGCGCAGACCATGTTTGAGGAAATGATCCATGCCTTCAGCCGAATACACCACAGCCTCAGCGATGATGTCGGCATCCCCCAGAGCGCAGACCACGTAGGTGACCTGTGGCATGGATTGGAGCATGGCAAGAGCCTCATCCCTGCTCCCGTCGAGACGAAGTCCCACCAGCACCTGGCTGTAATTGCCCAGACTCAATGGATTGCACACCGGGACGATGCTCATGATGCCGGATCCAGTAAGCCTGCGGTAGCTTTCCGTAGCCGCGTAGACGGAAATGCCGATTTTGTCGGCAAGCTCCTGCATGGTCATACGGCCGTCGCATTGCAATGCCGAAACCACTTTCAGATCACGGGCCGAAATCACGGGCCTTCGCTCCCCGTATGCCATCATCCAACCTCAGTAATGCAGCATCAACCAGACACTGCCGGCCGTCGCGGCCATGGTCAGCACGAGAATAAGCCAATCGACGACACGCATCGTCAGTTTCACGCGATATGTGCGTTTGGCTCCCTGAAGGTTGAGGCCACGCGATTCCATGGCCCACCCCACGCTTTGGCTCATCTTGTATGCGCGGATCAGCACCGCGATGAGTATCGGCAAATACGATTTGCATCGAGCGCCTATACGCACGAACACGTTGCGCTTGTTGCCGGAGGCATCGGTCTTGCCGCTCAGGTCGAGTCCGCGGGCGCGCTGAGCTGCCGAAACGGATTGCCAGATGGAGAAGAACACCGGAATGTAACGCAATGCGGTGGCGATGGTGAGTCCGGCCTTGTATGGCATGCCCAACGAGGTGAATCCGCGAATCAGCTTGGTTTGGCTGGTGGTGAACAGTGTGAGGAAGCATGCGAATCCAAGCGCCGGGATACGCAGACCCATCACCGCGGCCATCAGCAGATTCTCCTGCGTGAGTCTCAGCCATCCCCACTGCCAGAGCACGTGCGTGCCGGATGGGTCGAAAATCGGCCAGAGCACCACGATGAACACGATGATCACGGCCAGGACCTTCCACA
>NZ_JBNMKH010000058.1:0-12452 GCF_050874245.1 Bifidobacterium sp.
AGGTGGTGCACACCGACGAAGTGTTCGACCTGCCTCGCGTGCAATCGCTGTCCGCCATCATGAACGGAGAGAAGTAACAAGCCGAAAACAGACTTACCTATCCCCTTTCCTCATAACAAAGCCCGGTTCGGCTTTGTCAGGACGTTCTACGGAACGTTTCGGCAAAGCGGAACCGGGCTTTTCCGTCGATTTACAGCTTGCGTAGGCGGAAGGACGGAAACTGGACGAACCGGACGGAAGTGTCGTTACCGGCCAGCCAAGCGGATGCCCAACCTCGATTGGGCATCCAACCAAGCAAGCAATCAGCCAAGCAGCAGCCAGACAGAAGCGTCGGAATCCAGCTTTCCGTCATCAGTCAACGGCACGGAACATGCGATGACGACCGCATCGTCCGGCAACGCGACCGGCTCGTCGCCGAAATTGGTGACGGACAGGAAACGACGGCCTTCCGTGGCGGGACGGGAGTAGGCGACGACGTCATCGTCCGCATCCAGCAATTGCGCGGACGTGTCGCCGGTCGCCGTCAGAATCGTCTGACGCAACTGCAACAGCTTGCGGTACAGGCACAACATGGAACCATCATCCGCCATCTCGGCATCGACGGCGAAATCCTTGAACCAAGCCGGCTGCGGAAGGTGCGCGTCGGCAATGGCATCGCCATCCGAATCGCCCTGCGCATCATTCCGCACCTTCTGCGCCGGACCGAAGCCGAAGGTGCCACCGGTGATGAAATTGGAATTCCAATCGGCCGGACGGCCGCAATCGGCGGCGTTCCAAGGCAACGGCACACGGCAGCCGTCACGGCCCTTGTCGGTGAAATTGCGACGGGTGTTGAATGGCGTCGGATCCTCAAGCCGATCCCACGGAATGTCCGCCACCTCGAACAAACCCAATTCCTCGCCCTGATACACGTACACCGAACCTGGCAGCCCAAGCTCCATGAGCGCGGCCGCGCGAGCGCGACGGGTGCCGAGCTCGCGGTCCTCCCGGTACGAGGAACCGTCGCGCAGCAGCCAATCGTGCGCAAGCTGGTGATACGGCGCATCCTTCACCTGCGGAAGGCCGAAACGGGACGGGCTGCGCGGCACATCATGATTGTTCATGACCCACGTGGTGGTGGAGCCATGCGTCTCCTCAGCCGACCGCAGGCCGTCCGCAATGGCCTCGCGGAAGTCGTCCGCGAACCAATTCGCCTCGGCGAACTCGAAATTGAACACCTGGCCAAGCTCGTCCATGGACGCGTACAGGTGCTGAGATTCGGGCTTCACCCACGCCTCGCCGACCGCGAAACGCGGCGGATCGTACTCATTGAACACCGTGCGCCACTCGCGGTAGATGTCATGCACCTCCGGACGGTCCCACAGCGGGCTGAGCGAGCCATCCGCCGGAAGCACACACTGCACTGCGGCTGGATCCATATCGGCCAAAGGCGTGGATTCAAGGTCCTTCGCCAAACCATGCGCCACATCGATGCGGAAGCCGTCGGTGCCGTGATCGGACCAGAATCGCAATGTCTTCTTGAATTCCTCATGCACGTCCGGATTCTTCCAATTGAGGTCCGGCTGCTCCTTGGCGAACAAATGCAGATACCACTGGCCGTCCTCGACCTGCTGCCAGGCCGGACCGCCGAACAGCGACTGCCAGTCGTTCGGAGGCAATTCGCCGTTCTCGCCACGCCCGTCACGGAAGATATAGCGGTCGCGTTCGGCCGAACCGCGACCGGCGGCGAGCGCCTCCTGGAACATCTTGTGCTTGTCGGATGTATGGTTCGGCACGATGTCCACGATCACCTTGATGCCGGCCTCGTGCGCGGCGGCGGCCATCGCGTCGAAATCGGCCATGGTGCCGAGCCGCGGATCGACGTCGCGGTAATCAATCACGTCATAACCGCCGTCGGCCAAATCGGACGGGTAGAACGGGCTCAGCCAGACCGCGTCGATGCCGAGGTTCTTCAGATAGCCCATCTTTTCGGTGACGCCGGCGATATCGCCCAAACCGTCGCCGTTCACGTCTTTGAAGCTGCGCGGATAAATCTGGTAGACGACGGCTTGTTTCCACCAATCGTCGCGCGCGTTGTTTGCGGTCATGACTCCCCTTTCCCATGGTTGTTCGGCCCAATGGTCTTTCGACTGCAACGGATTTCCGCCGTGACGGATTTTCTACCCCCGACCGCAGTAGGTTTCCTGCCGCAGCGGATTTCTTTCCGAACGTAGCGGATTCCCGACCGTAGTAGGTTTTCGGCTGCCGAGCGTACATCCCCGTCACATGAAAACGATAACAACGGAGGCGGCGAAACGCTAACCGAATCGCAATCATTGCAACACGTCAAACGTTTGTCGGAAATGCCTGACGGAAACGTTTCGCGAAAGCGCCCGACGGAGACGTACGCCGCCTGTGCGCCGGTGCATATGCCGGCACGTATCGTGTATGCAGTGTCGTGTATGCAGTGTATGCATCGGCGACGAGCGATCTCGAAAAAAGACCATGGCAAGATGTCACGTGCCGAGTAGAATTACGGAAGATTCGGTTTGCATACGTTTTGCATATGTTGCCATGCGGGCGCCGCGCAAGCTGTCCCATGCGAATGCGGTGCGAGCCGTCCCCTGCGGACGCCGTGCGAGCCGTCCCCTGCGGACGCCGTGCGAGCCGTCCATGCGGGCGCCGCGCAAGCCACACTTGACGCACTTGCCACACGATGCCACACGAAAGGCGATTATGAAGTTCCTCTCCCCCGATTCCGGTTTCATGCGCGGGCTCAGCGACGCCATCGACGCGATTTGGATCAATATTCTGATGCTCGTCACCAGCATTCCGATCATCACGATCGGCGCCGCGCTGACCGCCGGTCATGACGCGACCCGCCGCACGCTGTCCGGGGAAGGCACGGCTACGCGCAATTATTTCAAGGCGTTCCGCGCGAATTTTGCAAAATCGACCGGTTATTGGCTGATTTTCGGCATTACCGGCGCGCTATGCGTCTATTCTTGGATTTTTCTGCAAATCACGCCACTGCTTATTCCGAAGTTCGCGCTGACGATTGTGTGGCTGATCGGCTTCGAATGGATTTGGGCGTTGCAGGCGCGTTTCGAGAACACGTTCTGGCGCACGCTCGGCAACGCTTTCGTGTTCGGTGTGAGCAATATCGGCCATACGCTTGCCTTGGTCGCGATTGACGCGGTGTTCGTCGCGCTGATCGTCGGAAGCTGGTTCTACATGCCGCAAGGCCTGTTCCTGCTACTCGTGCTGGGCTACGGCACCATGCTGATGATCCATTCGCCGATCCTCGAACACGTATTCCGCAAATACATCGCCCAATAATCCGTCCTTAGCGCCCCATCCCACATAACCCAACCCGAGCAATCTCGCACAAAACCCATCCCGAGCCCGCACAAACCCTATCCACTTAACCCAAGCCAAGCCAGCCCAAGCCACACAACCCAAGCCGAACCGAACCTCACACAACCCATCCCAAACCCCACAAGCTCACCAGCCCACCACTCATTTGCGGATTAATCGAACCTCGTGCGGATCACTAAGGATGTTTGCGGATTACTCGGAATGTCTGCGGATTGCCCCTGTCCCGTGCGGATGAATCGGACTCGTTTGCGGATTATCAAAACTCCGTGCAGATTCCTGGAGACGTGTGCGGATTATCCGAAAGTCATGCGGATGAAAATCGACGAAAACAAATTCTTCTAAAAATTTAATCGTTGAAATTTCAACGATTTACGGACGATAGTAATTTAGAAAAGCGATTTTCGCCCGAAAAAATCCGCACACACGTCTAGAAATCCGCACAAGATTTGGGAAATCCACAAAAGCGCTCAGCAATCAACAAACAAACTAAGGAATCCACAAACAAACCGAGGAATCCGCACGGGTTCGGAATAATCCGCAAACAACACGATTAATCCACACACAGCTGGAATGGCAGTTTATGGAATCCACACACTTGTTCAGAAATCCGCACACGACCTAAATAATCCACACAAGACACGATTTAATCCGCACACGACCTGAATAATCCACACATGACACGATTAATCCGCAAATGGGACAAACGGGTATGAAAGCATGGATAACAGATAGGCAGATATAGACGAATAGATGGATAAACGGATTGGCATATAAGCAGATAGACGGACATGGGAAGCGGAACGGATATACGCAAATGGGCATGAAAAAGGGGCTGACATTGAGTCAGCCCCGTAATGGCTATGTAAGGCGGCTTCCGGCCGATGACCGATCAGCTAGCGTCGGCCAACGTCCGAAGCGCACCCAAGTAGCGTCCGGACAGTGATTCAGCCCTTGACGACTCCGCCTTCGGCCCTGCAATTAAGGGCCGCGTTACGCGTGGGCTCAAGGATACCTTCGCTCGGCTACCGCCTCGCTCAGGCCGGAGCCTGGGAGCAACGCACTGCGCTGCTCCCCAAGGACTTTCAGCCCTTGACGGCTCCGGCCATGACGCCCTTGACGATGTACTTCTGGCAGATCAGGTAGAAGATGATGATCGGGATGATGGCCATGACCAGGCAGGCCATCATGGCGCCCATATCCACGGAACCGTAGCCGCCCTTGAGGTACTGCACGGCCACCGAGATGGTCTTGTACTTGCTCAGGTCGAGCGTCAGGTACGGCAGAAGGTAGTCGTTCCAGATCCACATGGCCTGCAGAATGGCCACGGAAACGATGGACGGCTTCATGATCGGCACGACGATCTGGAAGAAGATGCGCGGCACGGAAGCGCCGTCGATCATGGCGGATTCCTCCAGCGATTCCGGAATGCCCTTGACCACGCCGGTGAAGATGAACACGGCCAGGCCCGCGCCGAAGCCCAGATACACGAAGCACAGTCCCCACGGGGTGTTGAGCTTCAGCATGTCGGCCAGCTTGGACAGGGTGAACATGACCATCTGGAACGGCACGATCATGTTGAACAGGAACAGCGTGTACAGCAGCTTCGCGGCCCAATTGTTCACGCGGACGATCCACCATGCGCACATCGAGGTGCACACCAGGATCAGGGCCACGGAACCGACCGTGATCAGCAGGGTCCAGCCAAAGCTGGCGAAGAAATTCGTGGTCTCGATGCCACGAGTGTAGTTATCAAGCCCAACGAACGCCTTGCCGGTAGGGATGGAGAACGTGCTGCTTGAAATGTACGCCTTCTGCTTGAAGGAGTTGATGATGACCAGCAGGATCGGGAAAATCCATGCCAGCGAGACGACCGTGAACAGCACGGTCCACAGAGCACCATGCTTGACCTTTTCTCCGGAGTTCATGCCTCCACCTCCTTGCTAGTGGTGAGCTTGTTCTGGATGAGCGCCACGATGGCCACCAGGATGAAGAACAGCACTGCCTTCGCCTGGCCGACGCCTTCCCAGCCCATACGTCCGTAGAACGTGCGGGTGATGTTCATTGCCAGGCCTTCGGACATGTTCGACGGAGCGCCGTTGGTCAAAGCAAGGTTCTGATCGTACAGCTTGAAGCCGTTGGTGACGCACAGGAACGAGCACACGGTGATCGACGGCATCATCAGCGGGATGATGATCTTGAACATGGTCTGGGTGCCGTTCGCGCCATCCACGGCGGCCGCTTCGAGCACGTCGGTCGGCAGCGACTGCATGCCGGCGATGTAGATGATCATCATGTAGCCGATCTGCTGCCAGCAGACCAGAATGACCAGGCCCCAGAAACCGTATGTCGCGCTATAGGTCAGCGCACGGCTCCAGTGGGCGAGAACGCCGTTGAGCAGCAGCATCCAGATATAGCCCAGGATGATGCCACCGATGAGGTTCGGCATGAAGAACACCGAACGGAAGATGGTGGATCCCTTGATGGCCTTGGTCAGCATGTACGCGATGGCGAACGCGGCCACGTTGATCACGATGGTCGTAACGACGGTCAGTGCCGTCGAGAAGCCCAACGCATGCAGGAATTCCTTATCGGCGAGCGCCCTCTTGTAATTCTTCAGACCCACGAATTCGGCATCGGTGACGGTGGTGAACTTGCAGAAGCTCAAATACACACCCATGATGAACGGGATCACAAACCCGACGATGAACGCGACGAACGTGGGCAACGCGAATAACGCCCACCACTTTCGTATCGCTTTGCCAGCCATGCTGATCATAGCTTGCCTGCTTTCCTTCTCCACTCCATGCACCGCTCCAACGCGGGATGGAATTCCATTCCCAAGGAAACGAGCCACAGCATTGTTGTCCATTCCCTCAGTGCTTACACGGCCATGATAGGCAGCGTCGCAGCAAATGTCAAACGTTGTCATTTTCGCATGTCCTCCAATGCAAAAGATGAAACGTTGTCATATGGGGATTTATGTCTCAAAAAGCCTAGATTTAGCGCGGAATCATCGATTCAATCGATATATGAAAACGTTTGTAATGATTCAGTTGCATGCCGCAACGTGCACACGCGTCTTACCGCCGGTGTGCGGTACCATTACACTATTCTCCGTAATCACGGTACAGGGGGATTTGATGAAAAGCAGTATCCAGGATGTCGCGCGCCTTGCACATGTTTCCATTTCCACCGTCTCGCGTTCCTTCACGCGGCCAGATCTCGTGTCGCAGGCCACCAGAGACAAGGTGATGAAGGCCGCGGATGATCTGAATTTCTCCATTTCGAGGTCCGCGGCGGCGCTGAAGACCGGTCGTGCGCTGCGTATCGCGGTGCTTGTGTCGGGCCGGCTCAATCTGTGGTTCAGCTCGTCCATCATCGAGGGATTGAACGAGGTCTTCCACGATGAGGGCTACGACATCTCCATCTACCAGATGTCCAGCACCGAGGAGCGCAGCGATTTCTTCGACATGCTGCCGGTACGCCGCAACGTGGACGCGGTGATCGTCATCTCCTTCGACATCGACAGCAACGAGATCAAGCAGCTCAAGTCGGTCGATGTGCCGATCATCGGCATCAATTCCAGCCTTCCGGAGGAGCGCGGCTTCAACGCGGCCGTCCGCATCGACGACAAGCAAGGTTCCGAACTTGCGGCACGTCATCTGATGACG
Organism: Bifidobacterium sp.; assembly: GCF_050874245.1. GTDB lineage: Bacteria > Actinomycetota > Actinomycetes > Actinomycetales > Bifidobacteriaceae > Bifidobacterium. The sequence continues at coordinate 7,029 of NZ_JBNMKH010000058.1, forward strand.
CTTGGACACCGTGATATCGCCTACATCCGCACCGACCGTGAGGTGACGCTGCACTTCAGTGTGCAGGGACGTTTCGAATCGTTCATGGAATGCTGCCATGCCAACGGCGTCGAGCCGCGCGTACTCGTCACCGACGAAGGCAAGAACAACGTCAGCAAGGTCGTGACGCAGCTGCTGAGCCTCGACCACATGCCGACGGCCATCGCCTGCCAGGAGGACGGCATTGCGATTCCGCTGCTGTTCCAGTTGGAGCGGAACGGCTTCACGGTGCCGAACGACATCTCCATCATCGGCTACGACGATGGCACCTACGCACGTGACCTCGGCTTGACCACCATTCGGCAGACGCCTGTGGAAATGGCACGGGAGGCCGCCCGTATGACACTCGCGCTGATTGAGAAGCAGACGATCGACGAGCCGTTCAAGACGTTCCCCGCGCAACTGATCGTACGTTCGACCACCGCACGACTGCGCAAGTAGTACCGCTTAATATCGCTTTGCGATTCCCTGCAAATCCTTACGATTCCTGCGATTACGGCGATTACTGCGATTGATCGCCGTAATCGCGACCGGCCGTTCCACCCCATGCACGGCAGAGGATGACGGGCACGGACATGGAAAATAAACGAAAGCCGCCACCGTGAACATGCGCAAACATGCACGGTGGCGGCTTTCGTTTTGCCATCACAGACGACTGCGGCCGAGAGAAGGAAAGGAGAAACTCTCGGCCGCGGTCATGTAATTCAGTTATTGGTCCGATCCATTGCCTATTCAGGCACGATCAGTGAATCAATCACCGGATCGCGGGATCAGTGGGCTGCGTCGTACTCGGTCTTCCAACCGTCCACGAAGGCTGTCTTCACGGCGTTCCAATCGCCGGTGCCCTGAGCGTACTCGAGGAGGGCGGAGCCGAGCTGGTTCTTCCACTCTTCGGACGGCATCATGGTGAAGTTCCAGGAAACAGCGGTCTTGCCGGAGTTCTGATCCTCAACAGCGGCCTGGGTCAGCGGGTTGTCGGACTTGACGTCGCTGAAGGACTTGAACGGGGTGGTGAAGCCCATGTCGCTGGACAGGGACTTGATGCCGGCCTTGCTGGTGATGACCCACTTCAGGAAGTCCTTGGTGGCCTTCTTGTCAGCATCGGAAGCCTTGGAGTTGATGCACCAGTAGTTCTCGGAACCGGTGGCCAGACCCTGGTTCTCCTCGCCCTTGGCGCCGATGTAAATCGGGATCATGCCGAGGGAATCGGCCTTCATGCCGTTCTTCTGCAGGTCGGACCATGCCCAGGTGCCGTTCTGATAGAACACGGCCTGGCCGAGGGAGAACTCGGAGGTGGCGTCGTCACCGGTCTTGGAGCTCAGCTGGGTCGGCTCGGTGGTGGAATCCTTCAGATACAGGTCGAAGATGTTCTTGTACTCCGGCAGATAGGTGCCCTTGATGGTGGCCGGCTGCTTGGTGACGTTGTCATCCTTGAACTCGTAGTAGAGCGGCAGGTTGGCCAGGTGGGTCTTGAAACGCCAGTCGGAGCTGGAATCGAAGCCGGCGGAGGTGAACGCGCCCTTGACGCCGAGCTGGTCCTTCTTGGCCTGGATGTCGTCAGCGACGGCCTTCAGGGTGTCGAAGTTGTCGATGTCCTTGACGTCCTTGATCTTGGCGCCATCAGTGGCGATGTACTTGGCCAGCAGATCCTTGTTGTAGATCAGGCCATAGGTCTCCATGGCGTACGGCACGCCGACGACCTTGTCGCCATCCTTGAGCGCGACGTCCTTGTCAATGAGCTGGTTGTACGGCTCAGTGTCCTTCATGTCATCGGTGTAGGACTTCCAGTTCTGGTAGCCGACCGGACCATTGACCTGGAACAGGGTCGGAGCCTCGGACTTGGCGATCTCGGACTTCAGGGTCTGCTCGTAGGTGTTGGATGCTGCGGTCTGGACCTTGACCTCGACGCCGGTCTCCTTGGTGTATTCCTTGGCCAGCTTCTGCCAGGCGTCATTGGACTCCGGCTTGAAGTTCAGGTAATAGACCTTGCCCTTGCTGTCGGAAGCGGAATCGGAACCGCCGCCGCAAGCCGCCAGAGTACCGACGGACATCGCCGCGATAGCAATCATGCCAACTGCTGCTTTAATAGTACGATTCATCATCGAACCTTTCTCTTTCCATTCCTGTTTCCCAGCCTCCACTGGGTCACATCTTGCGAAATCGCATCATCACGATTTCTGACACGCTCTATTGTGCCGCAAAATTCGTCTTTTTGCAAACGTAGGCAGAACTTTTCATTTTTTTTGCACGAATAAAAATCGTTCGCGCCCTATAATTCCTTTATTTTCAATAGTTTTCGGCATATCGCCTTTATGAAAGCGTTTGCGACACGCCTGTGCGCGAAAAGCGTTGCACACGCAGGAAAAGGGGATATAGGGTGCTTGGGCTCCAAGCATATCCGCACGTATCAAACAGCGTCTTCGATCGTTCGAGACGTACGGGTTCGAAACTTCACGGCCTTAAGACTTTGCGCCCTCAGCAATTCCAGTGTTCGATGACGTTGTCTCCCTTGTACCGGCCAAGCACGCAGTAATGCGCGGTGTCCAGCCTCAGCAGACGCGCGAAATGAGGGTCGACGCCCAGCCATTGCGACGTCAGGATACGCAGCACGTGCGCATGCGCCACCAGAAGCACGTCTTTGCCGGCATCAAGCAGCGGCTCAACCACAGCGATCGCCTCGCGAGTGCGCGCCGCGGCCTCCTCCACCGTTTCGCCGGGCCCATTGTGCACGGGCACGCGTTCGCCGTCCGGCAACGTCTCCACCCAGTCACCTTCCAGCGATTCAGGCAGCGACCGCGGACCATCGCGCCACACATCCCAAGCGAAACCGCCCGCCGCGCTCACCTCCTGGCGCGTACGACCCTCGGCGCGGCCGTAATCCCATTCCGCGATCGCGTCAAGCACTTCGAAATCGCCATATCCGGCAAGCTGAGCGGTCTGCTGCGCACGACGCAACGGGCTGGCGAACATGCAACCAGGCGCGAAACCATGCGGAAACGCCTCACGTAACCGTTCGCCGGCGGCACGTGCCTGCTCACAGCCAACAGCGGTCAGCGGAATATTGGTACGGCCGGTATGCTGCCCCGATTCGCTCCACACGGTCTGTCCGTGACGCAGCAGCACCAAACGACCTGAGGCGATTGCGGAAGCCGCGTTGCTTCCCAGTTGAGTTTCTGTCATGTCTCCACTCTAGCCGACGTGGACTGCGATTTCACGTTCATTCCATCACGTGTTCCGCATACGCAGCCGTCCACACCCCAGTCTGACGGTCCAATCGCCACAGCCAAGGCGTTACACTGGAGCCATGAGTGAAAAGCCAGACATGGAATCCAGTGCGGACCGCGCTGTGGCGGCCCTGCATGCCGTCGACGAGAAGGTGAACGCGTTGCGTGACCAGAGACTGAACGACCCCGATTCCTTCGGAGACAAGATCTTCAAGACCGCGACGCCCGCATTGGCTGGACTGGTGTTCGGCAAAGTGTTCGAGATGCTGTGGAAACGAAGCGTCGGACGCAAGTCCGTCCGCGCCGACGGCACCACGAATGAAGCGGCGGAAGTGGCACTCAGCATCGCTTTCACAGTAGCTTCCGCGGCTTTCGGTTCGCTTGTCGCGCAACTATCCGACCGCGGTTCGAAGGCGATTGTGGACAAACGGCACGCGCGGCAGGCGCGGCGCAAGTAACGCAAGTATCGAGGGGGCACGCAGCCGGACGAAACATGGTTTGCCGAAGCACGGACGATCGCATGAATGCATCGCAAAATCGTTCTTGCAAAATCGTTCCACGAGGGGAAGAATGGCGGTATGAGCAACATTCTTCATAATGCAACCGTCGATACCCTGCTGGAACGCCGTTCCATCCGCAAATTCAAGCCGAAGCCGCTGCCGGACGACGTCGTTGAGACGCTGGAGACCGTGGCACAGCACGCGGCAAGCAGCCAATTCCTGAACGATTGGTCCGCCATCCGCATCACCGAACCGGCCATCAAAAAACGCCTTGCCGAAATCGCAGGACAGCCGTACGTCGCGACCGCGCCGCTGCTGTACGTATTTGTGCTGGATGAGCATCGCAACGCCGCTATCGCCGCTCGTAAGGGCGTGGAAGTGGCGTCTGACGCGTTCACGCTCAACGGCAGCTATCGGTACACCCAGGCGCAGAACGATGCGGTTTTGGCATTGCATGCGATGGAAACGGCCGCGTATTCGCTCGGCTTAGGCTGTGTGATTCTCGGCTCGCTGCTTAACGATGTTCCCGCGCTGATCGATTTGCTGAATCTGCCGGAATACACGTACCCCGTGCTGGGATTGGCGATCGGCAAACCGGATCAGGAGCCGACACTCAAGCCGCGCATGCCGCGTAACATGCAGTTCTTCGAAAACGAATACCCGAACAGTGACGAAACGTTGCTGTCAGGCTTGGATGAGTTCGATGCCGAGGTGCACAAGTATTACGACCTGCGTAATACCGAACGGCCGGTGGACGCGTTCAGCGACCAGGTCGCGGCGAACGCCACCGATGACAGCGTGAATGCCAAGGCAGTGGCCACGCCGGCGAAGAGGCAGGGTTTCCGTTTGGAACGTTGAGCTCGCGATACTTGAATCGTCTCGTATGAGCTAATCGTTTTGGCATGACTTATAAGCATGATACGAGCCGATACGGCGTATTCCGATACCATGCATTCCGATAAAGCATTCCAATAAATTGGCCCGGCAGATTCGTTTTGGAGGCATCTGCCGGGTCTTTTTCTATCTTCTACGCGGCTTGTAGCCCTTCTTACGCGAATGCGGCTTGAGTTGCTGGTTAAAAGGAACGTACGTGTAGTTGGACTGTGGATCGCGATGCGTGAGATGCCAGGTACCACAGAAATCACAGCGATATACCCAGAGTTCAGTACCGCGTTCGCGCCAACTCTGATCGGCGGCCTGTTGGGCCGTTGCCTTGTCGTGATACATGATCTTGTTCGACTCGGTACAACGCTTGGGTACGAAGTAATGCATAACAAATCAGTGTATGCAGTCGCTTCGATAAGACTGAAAATTCTTGGGGCCCGGCCGGAGGGAGACGAAACGCGGGAGGAAAAGGAATCCCCGAAGGATCCGTAGGATCCGGCCGGGAGGCCTAGGCGAAAGGCCCACGACGATCCGACGGCCGGGACATACGGGGACAAACAAGAAGGAATTCCCCGGAAGCCGGAAGGTCCGGTCGGAAGAACCGGAAGAGGGAGAAAAAGAGGGACGGAATATAAGAAAGGACCTTCCGGGAGCCAGCATGCGGTCCGGCCGGAAGAACCGGAAGCAAAAAGCAATGGGGATAAAAAAATGGGGTTCCCGGAGCAAGCTGCTCCACGGGAACCCCCAACGTTGAAAGCGGCGGCGTGCTACTCTCC
>NZ_JBNMKH010000059.1:0-12298 GCF_050874245.1 Bifidobacterium sp.
ATCGGTGACGGTCAGGGTGTCATCCAGATAACCGGTGGCCAGTGTCTCGTCGATGGCGTTTTCAAAGTCCGTCAGCTCGCGGATCTCCGCTTCCGCAGCCTTGTCGGCGGACGATTCGATGGCCCGTTCCACTGTCTCGTCCGCCTTGTCGTTTTCGCCCATCATATTCTTCTTCCCCATTGGTCTATGTGTCACACGTTGCGTGCCGAATGAACCCGTATCCGCATCGCGGAACGGACGCAAAATCCGTCATACCCCATGTATGCCGTCATACCCTACCGCCGAAAGGTGCCGGACCCGTTTCAGGTATAGAAAATATGAGACGCCATGATAATTGTGCGTGAAAATCCCGGTTTTCAGCCGATTTGGAGCGTCTGCCGTCGATGTTGCATGGATTATGCACGGCACATCGTTTGCATAACCGTGCGAAACGTTATCGGAACCGTTACAAACGAATCGTTAGCATGTGACCCCATGAACAGCACCGAAACAGCAAACGAAACCACCACCGAGCAAGCGGTCGAAACGGCTTCCGCCACGCATGAGACAGCCGCGCACGAACGCTCCACACAAGAACCCGCCACACATGAGCGCAACGTCGCCGACCTGTTCGTCGAATGCCTCGTCAACGAAGGCGTGCACGTCATCTATGGCATTCCCGGCGAGGAGAACATCCCCCTTATGGAGGCTTTGGAGCGCGACGGACGCATCCGCTTCGTCCTGACGCGGCACGAGCAGGGCGCCGGATTCATGGCGTCCACGCAAGGCCATCTGACCGGCGAACCGGGCGTGTGCCTCGCAACGCTCGGCCCCGGTGCGCTGAACCTCACCCTGCCGGTCGCGCAGGCCAACGCAAGCACCACACCCATGGTAGCCATCTGCGCCCAAGGCAACGTGACCCGCCTGTACAAGGAATCGCACCAAATCGTGGACCTGGTCTCCGTGTTCCGCCCGATCACCCAGTGGACCAGCATGATCACCATCCCCAGCGCCGTGCCGGAAATCGTACGCAAAGCCTTCTCCATAGCGCAGCGCAAACGTCCTGGCGCGACCTGCCTTATCCTCCCCGAGGACGTCGCGGGAATGCCAGTGCCGGCCGGAATCGGACCGCCGCCACTCCCCCACACCATGCATATCCGTCCAACCAACGACACCATCGCCCGCGCGGCCGACATCATCGGCCGGGCACGCCATCCGATCATCCTTGCAGGCAACGGCGTGGCTCGAGCGCATGCCGAAAACCGGCTGCTCGCATTGGCTGAGCAACTTAACGTGCCGGTCGCGACCACGTTCGAAGGCAAGGGTGTGATCTCGGATCACATTCCCAACGCACTTGGCGTGGTCGGATTCATGAAGCACGATTACGAGAATTTCGCGTTCGACGAGGCCGACCTGATCATCGCCGTCGGCTTCTCAATTCAGCAATTCGACCCGAAGAAAATCAACCCGGACGACGACAAGACGATCATCCATATCAATACGTTCGTCGAGGACACCGACGCGCACTATTCGACCGCGCTCAACATCATGGGCGACATCGACCAGACGCTGGAGGCGCTGATCGACAGGCTGCGCGTGAAGGGCATCAAATTCGACGAATCGCATCCGATGATCCACGAGCTGCTCGACGGCGAATTCCGTTCGTACGCCGAGGACGATTCGTTCCCGATGAAGCCGCAGCGCATCGTCTACGACACCCGAAGGGCCATGGCCGACGGCGACATCACGCTGGTGGACACCGGCGCGCTGAAGATGTGGATGGCTCGCCTGTACCCCACGTACTATTCCAACACGTGCGTGATCGACAACTCCCTGTCGACGATGGCGTGGACGCTGCCGGGCGCCGTCGCCGCGTCCCTGGAGAATCCCGGACGACCGGTATTGGCCGCGATGGGCGACGGCAGCTTCCTGATGAACGTGCAGGAGATCGAGACCGCGGTGCGCGTCGGCGCACGCATGGTCGCGCTTGTCTGGGTCGACAAGGCGTATGGCCTGATCAAATGGAAGATGAACATACACAACGGCTCGTACGAGAACGTCGATTTCGACAATCCCGACGTGTGCGAGCTGGCGCGCAGTTTCGGCGCGCGCGGCCATATGATCGAATCCGCGGACGAGTTGTATCCGACGCTGTGCGAGGCGCTGCAGGCCGGCAGTGGCGTGGACATCATTGCTTGCCCCGTTGATTACGGCGAGAATATGAAGCTTATCGAGAAGCTTGGCGAGGTTGATTTCAGCGACTAATAAGTGATAGTCAGCGGATTGTGCTGACGGGTAGTTGTGACGGATGGAGCAGTGCAAACTCGAAGCAGGATTCCGTGGAGAAAACCGTGTCTCCAAGATCTGGCGACCGATTCGTCCTCCGTTCCGGAAACCTCCGTTTTAAGAACATAGCGACAGGATATTTAAATATATTTATTTATCCAGTTTTAAATAAATATATTTAAATACACCTGTCAGCATTAGCTGATTCTTCACAATCACCCCAGCAACATCCAAGGCATTTATCTGCAGTAGACACACGCACAGGATGATATTCCATGAGGCAGCGAAGTCCGTCGAACCTCCGTGGAAACCACCATTCCCAAGAATGCGACGGAGAGTGTCAGCGCAATCCTTTTATAACTTTTATATCTTTTATAAAATTGCTCCATTTTTGTTTCATTGGCCGCAAGGTTTCACCCAAGAACGTTCAGGTACCTAAAAGACACGACCTGGTACCCAAAAGACACATCGGTACCCAAAAGACACAAAACGATTCAAATCCACCGATATGACCGCATTCAACGGCATTTAGCGAGAGAAATCATCGTCATTCCACCCCCGAAGGTACGGATTGGTACCCGAATGACACCAATCCGTACTCGAATGACACCACCCGTACGCCACGGTGGTACCTAAAAGACACCAACCGGTACCCGAATAACACCAGTTGGTACCTGAATGACACCACCTTGGACCACGTTGGTACCCAAAAGACACGAACGGTACCTAAAAGACACCAGTCTTCGATATCGGTACCCAAAAGACACGGAATGGTGATCTGCGGCATTCCAAACCATGGAATCCCATGATTTCCAAGGGAAACATCCACCAATAACCACCCGGCCGGTACCCGAATGACACCAGTTGGTACCTGAATGACACTAGTTGGTACCCAAAAGACACCATTTTCGACATACGGTACCTGAATGACACCACCCGTGCCGCCGCCCCCAGCCAGGAGGCATGGTCAGAAGTACCTGCCATGCCTCGACAGAGCAATGAATCTACTTCGCCTCGCCTTCGGGGAAGATGATCTTGTAGATCGGGAAGTAAATCACCATCTGCACGCCGCCGTTAATCACGGTGATGAGGATGTTGTACACCGCAGCCGGGAAGAATCGCTTGCACAATGGCACATACAATCCCATCAGGAAGCTGCATGCGATGGTGATGAGCACGAACGCCACCACATACCAAGCGATCTGGAACCACACGTTGCCATGCGATTTGAAGGTGATGTTGCGTTGCATCGGGAAGTTCACGCATTGCGCCACGAACAACGTGATGGCGAACGCGGCGAAGTATCCCATGCCGCCGGTGGCATCCCCGGTGACCGGATAGTCGAACACGTACGTGTCCACCGGGCCGATCGCCAAATGGATCAGCTGGCATGGAATGTCGCACCAGTTGGTATGCGCATGGATCAGTTCCGGCAGGAATGTGAGCATCACGTATTGCAGCACGGTGACGAACAGCGAGAACGCGTAGAACATCACGAACTGCGCGATCAGCTTGTGCTTGACTGCGAATCGGCCCCACCATACGCCGATCGGGCTGGCAGCGGTCTTTCCGGATGGCTGGTCGACCATATCTTCCTCTTTTCTTCCAATCACGCGTTCGCTGGAATCGCGATTCGCGTGGACAGTCTTCCATCGGTCACGTGCAGCACGGTCTCGCCGCCGGAGCGTCCGGGACGCCGTACCACCGCGAGGGCCTCGCCGTAGTACGTGTCGGTCTTCCCGGACAGGAAGCCGATCTTGTTGTACGGGGCGGCGCAGCCGAAGCCGAGCAGATCGCCATTCCCCGCTCCATCGATGGTCGCCGTGAGTATTCCGCGTTCCAACGGCTTGGTCGTCCCGTTGGCGTCGGTGTACCGGACCCTCACGAAGGCGAGTTCCCCGCCCAGATACTCGATTCCGGCGTCGAGCCGGGTGTCCCCGCCGGCGCTGACGAGCTGGTCGCGGTTGATCTCACGGCCGTCGCTGTCGTATGCCACGGCCTCCAGCACGCCCGGCTCGTATTCGCACGGGAAGCGTGCGATGCAATCGTTCCGCAGCGCGCGCCGGCCGACTTCACGTCCGTTGAGCAGCAGTGCCACTTCGGCCGCACGCGCGTAGACCTCCACCTCGGCCTTCCGTCCCTCGCATCCGTTCCAGCTCCAGGAGTCGATGGCGTCGCTCATCTTCCATGCGCTGGGCGAGTGCCTGTCCCCGGTATGGTTCACCGGGCGCACGGCGATGAACGGGCCGGTGGACTGCTCCAGCGCGACGCGCGTGTAGTACGCCTCGCCGAGCGGCCGGCCGGTCAGGTCGACGCGTCCGGAGCCGGCGGTCAGCCAGCCGTATTCGACGCGCGGCGGAGCGTAGTCCTCGTATTCCCACGCGCCGACCCCGGTCTCGCCGAGGTAGTCCATGCCGGACCATACGAAGTCGCCGATCAGGCGCGGCTCGCGTTTGGCGAGCTCGCGGAATTCGTAGGCGTCGCTGCAGAAGGTCTCCGATCCGAGGATGAGACGCCGGGGGTACTTTTTCAGATCATGCCCGTACCGTTTGATGCCGTAGTTGTAGCCGGCCACGTCCATAGCCGCGAACGCGTCCCGGGTCACCCAGTCGCAGAACGGCAGGGCCGCTCCGGTCTTCATGAAATCAGCGCCGAGGAGCCCGGCCATGTTGTTGAAGAACTCGCTTCCGACGGCCTTGTGCCTGTCCGCGGCCTGTCCGGAGGCACGTCGCTTCTCGGCCTTCTCGGCCTCCTTGGCGGCCTTCTTGTCGGAGTACTGGCCGAATCCGATCGAGGACAGGAAGTTGAAGAAGATGTTCACGCCGCAGGTGACCGGACGCGTGCCGTCGAGCGCGTGCAGGTGTTCGGTCATCTCCCGGGTCAGGGCGATGCCCCGCTTCTGCGCGGTCTCCGACACCTCGTTGCCGGTGGAGTACAGCACCACGCTCGGATGGTTGCGGTCCTTGGCGACCATGTCCTCCAGGTCGCGCCTCCACCATTCGTCGAAATGGTCGACGTAGTCGTGCTGCGTCTTGTGGATGTACCAGTGGTCGATGTATTCGTCCATCACCAGCACGCCCAGACGGTCACACGCGTCGAGCATGGCCTTGGAGCAGGGGTTGTGCGCGGAACGGATGGCGTTGTATCCGTTGGACTTCATCAGCCGGATCTTGCGTTCCTCCGCGTCCGCGTACGCGCACGCGCCGAGCACGCCGTTGTCGTGGTGGACGCAGGCGCCCTGGAGGATCACGCGCGAGCCGTTGATGAGCAGGCCACTGTCCGACCATTCCAACGTCCGGATGCCGAACGTGATCGACGCGGCGTCGCTTTCCGTGGCACCGTCCGCGGTGAAGCGCGCGGTCATGCGGTACAGGTCGGGATGCTCCGGGGACCACAGGCGCGCGTTCTCGACGTCGATCTCGAACGTGTTGCCACCTGCCACGCACGCTTCGACCATGTCGACGCCCGCTTCGGGAATCATGATCTCGACGTCGCCGACGGCGTTCGTCTCGACGTCGACGGCGATCCGCGCGCGGCCGGCCGCCGCGTCGGCGCTGATGGTGCGCGCGGCGAGGCCGTTGACCGTGATGTGGCCGGACGGCGCTGTCCACAGCACGACGGGCCTGTAGATGCCGGCACCCGAATACCATCGCGAGTTGGGCTGGTCGGCATTGCGGGCCACCACGCGGATCTCGTTGGATTCACCGACACGCACGCAATCGGTCAGGTCGACATAGAAATTCGTGTATCCGTACGGGCGGAAGGCGCGTTTCTCCCCGTTCACCCATACTTCGGCGTCATGGTAGACGCCTTCGAACTCGAGCAGCATGCGATGCCCAGCGAGCTCCCTGCCGGGGGTGAACCGTCTGACGTATTCGTAGTCGCGTCCCTCGAACCAGCCGGAATTGAGCCCGCTCGCGGCGAGTGGGCTGCGTGGCTCCGACAGCATCGCGTCATGCGGGATGGAGACCGGAATCCACTGCTCCCCGGTCTCACCGGACCGCGCAAGATGACGGTACGCCCAACCGTCGTTGAAATTGGTTGACTGCATGTTGTCTCCTCTTCAAAGCCTGTATGAGGTGCCGACCCCGTGATTGCAAGAATCGGCGGAAATCAGCGGGAAGGAAGGGTGAACGAACGTTTCATATCGTCCGTCCACCCTTCTCTCGTTGGTTATGGAATCTGCCGAATCATTCGGTTTCAGCCATGATCACGGCGTAGTGCCGGTCCTTGGCCGTGAACGACTCGACCACTAGGGCGATGATGGCCACGAGGTAGCAGCCGACGCCGATGAGCGCCACGTTGAGGGAAGTCTGCTCCGACGCCGGGTAATTGACCGGGATGAAGTAGATGTCCGCCGCGAGACGCACACGAGCGAGGACGAATTGCGCGAACGACGCGAGCAGCATCACTTCCGAGATGATCAGCAGCACGTCAGCCAGCACCGCCGGCAGACGGTTCCGTGCAGCGGTACGGAACACGAGGGCGATGACGGCCACCACGCTCAACGCAATGAGCGGCACGCTCATCCCTTGCCCGGCCATGTATCCGGTTGCGGAGTTGACTATGTAGATCACCAGTCCGACGAACGTTGCCGCCATGGCTACGATTTCGGCGACATGGGTCTTAATCGATGTTGCCATGATATGTCCTTTCACTTCGAAGCCGCCACTGGTCCATTGGCCATGCTGTGGACGGAACGGATACGGACGACCGTGTAGCCGGCCAAACCAGCCAAGGTCAGCAGGCCGGACGCTCCGATCGCGGCAATATATGCCGCACGCCACCAAGTCATCACGTTGACGGTGTGAGTACTGGAGTTCACGCCGTTCATCGCGTTGGAGTTGGCAATCGCCCACAGGGCCTGATGCATGTCCTGTTTGATGGCCAGGAGCATGTCGCGGTCCTTGCTCAAAGTGTCGGCATCCCAGTACTTCACGCCTTGATTGCCGAAGCCGCAGAACGCATTGGTGCCAGCAAGGACGGACTCCTTCGGTGCGGCATGCGGGGAGATGGAGGTGAAGTCAGTGACGTTGTATCCGTGGAAGCCCCATTCGTTGCGGAGGATGTTGACCATCACCGCGGCGTTCGCGCTGGAGGCGACGGCGCCGATGCGGTTGTAGGAGGTCATCAGTCCGAGTGCGCCCTGCTTGTAGGAATCCTTCTTGGAGGAGTCGGACGCAAAGGACGCCGGCTTGCCTTTGGCTTCGAATGCCTGCTGGAAATCACGCAGTTCCATCTCGCGGGCCTTCTGCTCGTTCATGAAGGTGGCCACACCGGAACGGTTGATCTCCTGGTCATTGAACGCGAGGTGCTTCACATTGACGAGCGTGCCCTTGGATTGTGCTCCCTGAACCACCGCGGAGCCGATGTATCCGGACAGGATCGGGTCCTCGGAATAGTACTCCACGCTACGGGAGTTGTAGGCATGGCGATGAAGGTTCATCGCCGGTCCAATCATGATTGGCAGGTTGAACACCAGGCTGCTTTCGCCGAGAATCACCTCGCCATTGCGGTAGGCGAGATCCTTGTTCCAGCTGTACGCCAGATTGACCGGCGAGGGGGCCACGCGCGCGCTTTTGTTGGCGTACTTCTTATCCTTGGCGTCCTTGAATGGCTTGCCTTGGTACTGTCCCTCGTTCAGATAATGCGAGTCGGAGCCTCCTGGCCCGTCGTCGGTGGTCATCTGCTGAAGGCCGATGGAATCGATCGACCCGATGGCATGGAAGGCGGTCTCCGCGAAGGACATGAACTCCTTGACGGAGATCTTCGATGTCAGTTCATCCCAACGTTCGTCATCGAAGGATGCGCCCTTCATGTCGTTGATGGTCAGACTGCTGGACTTGTCTCCCGTTTTGATATCGGAAACGTCGTCGTCGGTTTTCAGATTGATGAAATCGTTGTTCAGCAGCTTGGACACCTTCTTGTCGGCCGTGATACCCGAATAGGTCTTCGGGAAGCTGCCGTTCCAATCGGAACGAGTCATGTAGGTGACCGCACCCTTATCGAAGGCGTTGTAGTCGGTGGCGTAGATGCCATTCGTAAGCTGGTTGGTGATCTTCGTGCCGTTGTCCGAAGTGGAGAAGGTATCGGCGTCCACACCGCCCTTCCATGTCCACTTATAGGTCTTGGTCTTGTCACCGGCCGCTGTCATGCCGTCGGATTCGCCGTATCCTTGCGCGGCGAGTACGTTGTTCAGCGCGTCATGGGCGTCGGTTCCGATGGAGAGATAGTAGTCCCCTGGATCCACGATGTAGGTCTTGGCCTTGTTGGCATCGTAGCTTGCAAGGTTGGCCAGATCCACGTTCATGGTGATGGTCTGGGATTCGCCCGGCTTCAGGGATTCGGTCTTCTCGAAGTCCATGAGCTGAATCGCGGACTTCTCCACGCCGTTCTTCTTGTCGTAGTCGGTGTAAGGCACGGACGCGTACAGCTGGACGACGGACTTGCCGGCCACGTCACCGGTGTTCTTGACGGTGACGGTCGCAACGGCGGTCTTCTTGTCTCCCTTGACTTCGACGGAATCGAGTTTCTGCTCGAATGTGGTGTAGCTCAGACCATAGCCGAACGGATATACCACTTCGTTGGCGTAATTCCATTTGCCGTCCACGGTCGCAGCCGTCCCATCGGCGGCCGTGTACGTTCCGGCGGACGCCTGTTCGCCGCCGTTACCCATCACCATGTCGGCGTAGCGGGTCTCGTAATACCTGTAGCCGGTGTAAATGCCCTCAGCCTCCATCAGATACGAGTTGACGGCGGCATCCTCGGAGAAGTCGGAGGCGTTGGTCCAAGCCACGTTGCCGTAGTTCTTCATGGCGGGAGCGACAGCGCTGTTCTTGGCCATCACGTCGCCAAGGTGCGCGGATGGAGAGACCGTGCCGTTGAGCACGTCCGCCACTCCGTAGAAGCCGTATGCACCCGGATATCCGATCCACATGATCGCATCGATGCCGGGATCGTCCTGCAAATTGGCGATTTCCATCGGATTGACGGAATTGACCAGCACGATGACTTTGTTGAAGTTGGCTTTCGCCTCATTGACCAAGGCCATCTCCTCGTCACTCAGAGAAAGGATGTTTCCGGTCACAGTGTTCACGCCGTTGGCCAGACCTTCCTTGCCTGGACGGTACCCGTCGCCGTTCTCGCCTCCCGGCCTTCCGACCACCACGATTGCGGCATCGTTGTATTCCTTGTACTGGGACTTGTAGTCCGGGTTAAGTTTGGCCAACTCGTCAAGGCTCAGTTCGCAGGGGTCATTGTATTTGGTGATGTCCTCGTATTCGGGAACGACTCCTCCACCGAATTTCGGAGTGGTCCATTTCTTGCCCTTGAAATAGTTCTGGTACGCCTTGAGCATCGAGGGATTGATCTGGAAGCCCTCGTCTTCGAACGCCTTGGTGATCTGTACCGTCGAATTGCCGTCCGTGACGGATCCACCGGAGCTGCCGTACACCGGGGCGAAGCTACGCACACCGAACATGGTGATCTTCGCGGTCTTGGAAATCGGCAGAGCTCCATCGCTGTTCTTCAGCAGCGCATAGGTCTCCGGAGATTCGTCCATCGCAGTCTTCTTGAAGCCTTCGTAAGCTTCCTTCGCTGTCTTGAACTCCGATTTGTAGGTCCAGCTGTCGTTCTTGTCGGCGGACTGGTCGGTCACTGTCTTCTGGCTTCTCGTGCCGACGAACGCGTCCAGTGACGTGCGGTATGTCTCCATGATCATGCCCGCCATGATGGCGATTGTGAGGAGCATCGCACCCACGGCGGTCAATCCCCGCCATAAGCCCGTACGCTTATGCATCTCATCCTCCTTGAATCTCTGGATCCTCCTCTATGAGGATTCCTGATACCAGACTGCCGGAGGAGACCGTCTCTCATAAGCGCCGCTTCGTGAACGGTAGACGAAACGTCGTGAACGACATCTTCGCAACGTCACGGCAACGGCAGAATCACCGTCAGCCGGAAGATCCCGTCGCGCGCGGAAATCGACATGTAACCGTGGTATTTCTGGGCGATCATCCTGATTGAACGGGTACCGAAACCGTGGTACCGCGCATCTTCCTTTGTGGTCATCGGCAGGCCGTCCGCGAAGTCCAGTGTTCCCGAGAACGGGTTCTCCACACGGATCATGGCCATTCCCTTGTTCCGCCGGATGCGCACGGAAACGTACCTTTCGGCATCCCGCGGCAACGCGGACACCGCCTCCAGCGCGTTGTCGAGCGCATTACCGACGAGCGAGTAAATATCGGCCGGGTTCATGAAGTCGAGGATTCCTCCATCGATCATCCTGTCGAACTGGATGCCGCGTTGCTCGCATTGCATCGACTTGTTGGCCAGTAGCACATCCAACGTCTCATTGCCCGTGCGGACGGAGGAATCGTAGACGTCCACGAGTCTGTGCAGCTCGTCCGCCTGTTCCTGCGATATCGACGGCCCGAGTTGGGAAATCTGTTTCTTCAGGTCATGCGTTTTCACGTTGATCAGGTCGATGGTCTCCTTCGTGTTCTCCATCTGCCTTTTCTGCTGGTACAACAGCTGACGTAGAACTTCGCCTTCCGCGTGCGCGCGCTGTCTGGAAACCAGTTCGATGGCCAACTCCAGCATGAAGACGCAGGTGACGAAGTCGAAAAGACTGAACACTGTGTATACGTCAGCGGAGGCCGCTCCGACCGGCGTGGCGACGGCATTGAACATGTTGGTGAACACGCTGACGCATAGCACCATACCAAGCAGCATCGCGAACACGGACCGTCCACCGACCATGGATATGTCCCTACGGGCCATGGGCCGCCCGAACACAAGATAGGCCAATATATAGAGAGGGATCTGCGCAAGCGAGTAGGCATACGTGTCAATCCATGCAGCGCTGTCCCAGATTTGGTGCAAGCTCACCGACAGCAGCCTCGCGCCGCGGTAGACAAGGTGCTGCGTGGCACCGGCCATGACGAAGTAGAACAACGCCTGCCGTATGTTGACGGTCCAGCATTGCAATATCCACAGGATGACCAATGCGAAGGCGATGACGTTCTGCACAGTGATCGTCAGGAAATATTGGGGGATATAGGCGTTCCACAGCATCGACTCGACAAGCATGACCGCGATTCCCGTCAGGAACCTCCACCAGAACATGTCGCGACGCTCGAGCCACCAAGTGAACAACAACGTGGACACGGTCAATTCGACGACCATTCCATTCGTAGTGAAGAAACCCAAGAGCATATCAATCGTCCTCATCGCCCTGTTCCTCCCTTCTTGCGCTGTGGATTTATACGTCTTCGAAGTCTTCCCCTCCGGACCGCTATAGGATGGCGTCGTTCCCCATGCTGTCTGCGAGAGCGACCATGAAGGATTTCTTGTATGCACGTCCAAGGGCGATTTGGCTGCCATCCGCCAAAACCAGACCGTTGCCTTTGACGGCTTCCACATGCCGACTATTCACGACGAAAGCCTTGCTGCAACGGAGGAATCCGTGCGATCCAAGTTTGTCCACGATGTCCTGCAATGTTCCCGTGCCGGTCAGGATCCCGTGTTCGGTATGGTAGAGCAGGGCATGGTTCCTGACCTCGATGTATTCGATCTCACGTAGCAGCACGCGCCTGGTGCCGGAACGCTGCACGATCATCACCGCCGCGGAATCCTCATTCCTCAAAGCCACGGCTCTATCGAGTTTACGTTCAAAATCGGCGTAGGAGAACGGCTTGATGATGTAGTCGAGCGCGTCCACCTCGTAGCCTTTCGCGGCGAACTGCGCCATATTCGTCACGAATATCAACGTCACCTGCCCATCCAGTTGACGTAATCTATGTGCGGCGGACATGCCGTCCATGTTCGGCATCTCGATGTCCATGAAGACGATGTCCCATACCGGACGGTATCCCTCGAAGAATCTTGTCGGCTCAGCGAAGACAGTCGTCTCGAAACGGGTGTTGGGGTGGTCCGACTCGAATCTTCCGAGACAGGCTCTCAGACGTTCCGCCGCCTGCCCCTCGTCTTCGATGATGGCCACTGTTAGCATCCCGTTGCCCCCTCGTCGTTC
>NZ_JBNMKH010000060.1:0-11897 GCF_050874245.1 Bifidobacterium sp.
AGGCGCGTTGTTCCGTGCGTCCTCAATCGTGGAAACGTCCGTATCATGCTTTGCCACGGACGGTTCCGCCTCCGGTGTGTAAATGCTCTTGCGGGTTTCCGCGATGTGAAGAGAGGCTTTTTGCGTGTATAGTCCCGCGCGGTGGTGTGCCCTGAAATTGGAGGGGTCGTCCGTCATGCCATCCTCGGCGAGCGGCTGGTAGATGCCTCCGATGAACGGTTGTTTGTGACGCCTGACGTATGAAGGCTCGGAGGCACGAACGGCAGACTGGATATAAGGCATCGTCGCTTCCTTCACGGCAAGTTGCCCCTTGAAAATATGGGGGTTCATGAACGTACAAAACCGTGCTATATATTAGCCGGTGTGTGTGGACGAGTATGTGTCTTGAAGATGGCTGAAAGATGACTGAAGGGTGAACGGGCCGAGCTGGTTCTCGCATCAGGCTTGCTTTGGTCACCGGCGATGCGTGTGATTGTGTGGATGGGCGAACGCTAAGCTGGAACGGTGAATGGCATGACAAGTGATGTGACGACAGGTGACGTGACGGACAATGAAGGATTCGAGCCGAAGCATATTCTGGTGACTGGCGGATGCGGATTCATCGGCGCCAATTTTGTACGGTACGTGGCGCGCAACCATCCGGACGTGCACGTCACTGTGCTGGACAAGCTGACGTATGCGGGCAATCCGGAGAACATCGCGGGACTGCCGCAATCGCAGGTGGAACTGGTGGTGGGCGATATCTGCGATGCCGCGCTGCTCGGCCGTCTGGTGCCGGAATGCGACGCCATCGTGCACTTCGCCGCGGAATCGCACAACGACAATTCCATCGCCGATCCGGAACCGTTCATCCGCACCAACGTGGAAGGCACGATGCGCTTGCTGGAGGCCGCGCGCCGATATGACGTGCGGTTCCACCACATCAGCACCGACGAGGTGTACGGCGACCTCGCATTGGACGATCCGGCGCGTTTCACCGAACATTCGCCATACCGGCCGTCGAGTCCATACAGCGCGTCGAAAGCCGCATCCGACCATCTGGTGCGCGCCTGGGTGCGCACATACGGCCTGCGGGCCACCATCTCCAACTGCTCCAACAATTACGGCCCATACCAGCATGTGGAGAAGTTCATTCCACGGCAGATCACATCCATCCTGGAAGGCATGCGGCCGAAACTGTACGGCACCGGCGCGAACGTGCGCGACTGGATCCACGTGGAGGACCATTCATCGGCCGTATGGGAGATCCTGACGCGCGGAAGCATCGGCGAAACGTATCTGATCGGCGCCGACGGAGAGAAAAGCAACATCGACGTCCTGCGCACGGTACTGCGGTTGATGGGCCAGCCGGAGGACGCGTTCGACTGGGTGCGTGACCGGCCCGGCCACGACCGGCGGTACGCCATCGACCCGACCAAGCTGAGCACCGAACTGGGCTGGCGTCCGGCGCACACGGACTTCGAACGCGGACTGCAGGGCGTGATCGACTGGTATACGGACCATCGCGACTGGTGGGAGCCGGTCAAAGCCGCCACCGAAGCCCGCTACCGCGCGCAAGGCCAGTGAACGCCAGTGGGTCAATGGAATTGGTACTTCATCTGCAGCTCAATGCGATCATAGGGAGAAAGCTCACCGACGTATTCGCCAAGTGCGCTCAAAGGAATCTTGAGTAATCTCCGGTATCGGACTGCGGATGCGCGATTAAGCCCAGCCTCTTCCCAATTATTGATAAGCAAGAAATCCGGGAAATTGGTTTTGCCGACTTGCGATGTCACATAAATCACCACGCAACCGTCTTCGGTGATTTCCTTGATTACAACAGGTCGATATTTCCCGTTTGTCGGATCCTCTCGAAAAGGAAACCAAACCCTCCAAATTTGCCATGGGCGTACATCAGTCAATCTTCTTCCCATCCTTCGGGAAGAAGCGGATGTCCGGACGCGTCGAGCTTGGCAACCGTCACCTGATTGTCGGGCGTTGGATCCTTATCGATATGCAATGGCGAGCGCTTCACCCATTCATTAATGAGTTCGCAGGGGATTTCGTTGTTTTGGTTGGGCTGATACACTTTCGACCATGGGGTGTCTGGCTTGTGCGTCATGCGCATCAGGCCTGTTGCCGAATAGTCTCGCGCATAAGTGCGATATACGTCGCATAGGAGTTCCAGCACTTCTGGCTGGATTGTTTGCCAGTCGAATGGTTGGGCGACTTTGGTGATGGAATCTCGTTGGTATCCCTTGAATGTTCGGTAGACGTCTTTTACGACAGGACCGTATTTCCATGCTTCTAGGGGTGTGTCGAAGAGTGGTTTGCCGAAGCGTTGCAGGCTTGCCGCTTGTGCGAAGAACAGCAGTTTGTTGAGTTTCATGTTGGTGATGCCGTCATCTTCTTCCGGATCGCCTTCGTTGGCGGTGGAGATGAAGAAGTCCGCTACGTCCATAACGTTCATTAAGGCCATGATTCACCTTTCTGCGTAGTGGCTTGCAGTGTATAGAAGCATTTCGATATAAAACATTTCAGCATACTTCGTTGCGGGTTTCAAGGCAAATTCGTTATTGATGTAAAGCTGAATGGGGGTAGGGCTTCGTTTGGAACGTCAGGCGCTGCCGCAGTGGGTTCGGCATGCGATGATTTCGAGCGTTCGGTTCTGGCTGATGCGGTAGACAAGTCGGTTTTTCTGGTCGATGCGACGTGACCAGAATCCCTGAAACTCCCACTTCAGTGGTTCTGGCATGCCGATGCCTTGATCGGCGCCGTTGCGTTCGATGTCTTTGATGAGCTGATTGATGCGCTTCAATGTTTTCTTGTCTTGGGACTGCCAGTACAGATAATCGTCCCAGGCGTCGTCGGTGAAGGTTTTGAGCATTGGCGTCATTCCTCGATGAGTTCATGGGGATGGGCGTCTTCGGAATCAAGCTGCGCGACGCTATGACGCAGATGATTCAAGTTCTGCGCCGAATAAAAGGGGTCGGCGGTGACCTCGAACGGGATGCGGCGCTCGCGAACCATGGTTTTTGCGAACATGGCGAATGCGGCGCTCATGCTGATTCCCAGTTCCTTGCACAGCGCCTTCATGGCCTGCTGTGTTTCGCTGTCCAAACGCACGTTGACTATTGCGCTGCCCATGAGTACGCTCCTTTTTGAACTCGTGAAACTATCTATTGTATAGATAATCACTATACAATGGATAGTGTTTTATGTCGAGCGTTTTATCTGTCGGCAGGTAATGACGGTGAATGATGGCGGGGTGGCGGTTCTTTGTGCGCAAGGCCAGTGGACGTCAACGTCAGTCTTCGATGGAGTCGACGTAGGGGCGCAGTTTGGCGAGGAGCGCTTCGGCGTCGGACGTGGCCGACTCGTACAGGGCGAAGGCGTCGATGCCGTCGTATTCGTGCACGATGACGTTGCGCAAGGCGCGCAGCTCATTCCATGGAAGCTGCGGAACCGTCTCGCGGAAGTCGTCGGAAAGCCGTCGTGCGGATTCCTGAGCCTGCGCCATATCCATCGCCACGGAATTGAATCGCATGTAATCGGATTCAAGCTTTTCTGCCGAGTCGGCGGTCGAAGCGTCGTCGTGCGCCCGTTGCAGATGCTCGACGAGGCGGATGAGGTTGGTTTCGTCGCGGAACCGCTGGTCGGTATGTCTGCGCGTCATCATGCCACCCTGATCATATCCGGCTGGATGTGCCGGTAGAAGCGTCGGCTCGCCCGGCTGCGTTGCGCGTTATGCTGCAACGAATCCAGCGAAGTGAGCGATACTTCCCGTCTGAAGGCGTCTTCCAATTCGCGTTGCAGCGCCTCTCGGCGCATCATGTTGAGGTGGCTGCCCGCTTCGGGCCGGTAAAGCAGGTCGATGTCCGAATCGGCATCGGCTTCGCCACGCGCCGTGGAACCGTATACGTATACCTCACTGAGACCGTATTTTCGTGCGATTTTGCCGATGATGAAGCGTATGGTGGCGATTTCCACTGTGCTGTTGCGCGCGTCTTCGCTGCGTGTTTCGACGGACGTGTTGCCATTGCCGTCATTGTTGCCATTGTCGGAGGGGTCTCCGGCGTCACCGGAGCCGCTGGCCGACAGTGAGCGCAATGCGTCGTCGTATCGTTGCAGGAAATCCTGTGTCGGGTTGCCGCTTCGTTCGGCGCGTGAAAGAGCCGATTGCGTGGTGCCCATCGTTGCCGCCACCTGGTCTTGGCTCAGTTTGAGTTGGAGCCGTCGTTGCTTCAGTTCCTCAATCATGCGCATGCGTTTAGTATAGCGTAAATGCTATATGTGCGTTTTGTTGCATGTGATTGTTGCGTGATTGTCGCGGCTGGGTCGGGGTGTGCTGTGCTGGGGGTGTTGGGCGACGGTTCTTGTGTGCTGGATGTTGGATGACGGTACTTGTCATCTGTCTGCGCAGGGCTGTCCGGTGTTGCTCCGGTTGCGGCCTCCGCTGCTGGCGCTGCGTTGGCGGTCGTGCTGATGGTTGCGGCAGCGGTTGCGTCGCCGGCTCTGCGATCGTTCGAGGTCGCGGTCGAACAGGGTCCTGTCCGCGGGGCTTATGGTGAGGGTTTCGTTGTTCGCCGTCTGCTGCTCGTTCGGCGGCTGCGCCGTTTCGTGAGTATCATTCATGGTGATTGCCATTGCCGTCAATGCGATCGTTGCAGTGGCGGCGACGGCGGTGGCCGCGATTGCCGCGGTCGCCTGGGCCTGACGCTTGTTCATGGGTTCCTTCCGCTCTTCCGCCGCTTCGCGCCTATGCGTCTTGCGGCGTTCCCCAAGATAGTGCGCGAAGCGGAGTGCCGTGGAAATAAGGTTGGTGCGATTCGGCTTGAAGCGAATGCCGTCCCGTCGCGGTCTTCGCGCGCGTCTTGGGAAAGCGACGTTTTATGCTGTTAGGGCAAACGTTTTAAGGGGGTTTTGATGGCGCGCAGGGCAACGCTGAGGGATGTGGCCGCGGCGGCGGGGGTTTCCGTGACCACGGTGTCGCTGGTGCTCAACAATCGTCCGGCGCGCGTCTCCACGGAAAAACGCGAGGCGATCGCGCAAGCCGTGAAACGACTCAACTATGTGCCCAACCAGAATGCGCGCAGCCTGGTCACCAGGCGGTCCAAGCTCGTGGCGCTGATCGTGCCCGACATCGAAAACCTGTTCTTCGCGGCGCTTTCCAAATGCGTGGAGGATGAGTGCGCCGCGCAGGGGTATTCGCTGATCGTGGCGAATTCCGACGATTCCCGTGCCACCGAACATGACCTGCTGCAACGGCTGTCGTCGCGTGGGGTGGATGGCATCCTGCTGATTCCCGCGCGCGAATCCTGTTCTGACGGTGTCGGCGCCGACCTGCGCGCGGACGTGGAACGCATCACCTGCCCGGTGGTGCTGATCGACCGTCTGTCCCGATGCGGCTGGTGCGACGCGGTCGGCTTCGACAATTATCTCGGCGGGCGATTGGCGGCGCAGTACCTGCTGGAAGGCGGGCACAAGCGCATCGGCATCGTGACCGGCGATGTGGCGGAGTCGAGCGCGGCCGACCGGCGTCGTGGTTTCGCGGATGCGCTCGAGCAGGCGGGGGAGCGGCTTGATCCCGCGTTGTGCGTCGCCGGCGACTACCGTTTCGCCAGCGGCTACCGTGCGGCCGACCAGATCATCGACGGCGGCGCCACCGCGGTGTTCTGCTGCAACGATGTGATGGCGCTCGGCTTCCGCCAGCGCATGGCGGAGCGCGGGCTGCATGTCACCGAGGACATGCAAGTCATCGGATACGACAATATTTTGAAGCGATTCGGCCTGGGATGGCGCATGACCACCGTCGAGCAGAGCGTGAGCGATCTCGCCAAGGCCTGCTGGGGCATGCTGGGTGGCCGTATCGATGCCGTGGCCGACGGGAGCGGCGCCGGTGCGGACCGTCCGTGGCTTTCCGACCCGCAATCGAAGGTGCTGACGCCGAAACTGGTGCAGGCCGCCTGCGCGTAATCGTCCATCCTCTGCGAAATCTGCAAAATCATCGTTCGGAAAAAGTACGGACACGCTGTCTTTCTGTCGATTTTGTTTTTTTGATAAAACGTTTTATCATTGACTTGTGAGCGAAATCGAGAACGTGCTCGGATTCGCGTAAAACAACCGACGATAATGGGCCGTGTGGTGGCGGACCCTCGTCGGATCCGTCAATGAGGAAAGGCACAACCATGAAGAAACTCATTCTTGATCTCGATACCGGCGTCGACGACGCGCTGGCCATCTCCTACGCGCTGGGCAGCCCGGAGGTCGAACTCATCGGCATCACCGGAACCTACGGCAACGTGCTCGTGGAACAGGGCGTGCGCAACGCGCTCGCCATCACCGACCTGCTCGGCCATCCGGAAGTCAAGGTCTACCAGGGCCTGCCCTATTCCAGCACCACCGACTCCTTCTCCGTCCTGCCGATATCGGCCTTCATCCACGGAAAAAACGGCATCGGCGACGTCACTATTCCCGACTCCAATCGTTCCGTGGAAAGCGAACCCGCGGTCGACTTCATCATCGACGCCGTCAAAACCTACGGCAAGGACCTCATCTACGTGCCGACCGGCCCGATGACCAACATCCAGGCCGCCCTGAAGAAGGCGCCGGAAATCAAGGACGAGATCGGCGGCATCGTGCTCATGGGCGGCGCGCTCACCGTGCCCGGCAACTGCAACGCCTGCATGGAGGCCAACATCTCCCAGGACCCGGAGGCGGCCGACTACCTGTTCCGCTCCGGCGCCCCGACCACCATGGTCGGCCTCGACGTGACCCTGCAGACCCTCCTCACCTACAAGGAGACCAAGCGCTGGCGCGACCTGGGCACCAAGGCGGGAACCTTCCTCGCCGACATGACCGACTTCTACATCAAGGCCTACGAGACCACCTCCCCGAACCTGGGCGGCTGCGGACTGCACGACCCGCTCGCCGTCGGCGTGGCCGTCGACCCGACCCTCGTCACCACACTGCCGATCAATATGAAGGTCGATCTGGAAGGCCCGACCCGCGGCCGCACCATCGGAGACATGGACAGGCTCAACGACCCCGTCAAGACCATGAAGGTCGCCGTCGGCGTCGACGTGCCGCGATTCCTCGACGAATTCATGACCCGCATCACCAACCTGGCGAAGAGCGCCGAGTGACGTTCTGGCGGCAGGCGACGGCAACCGTCGGCGGCAACTGTCGGCGGCAACCATCCGCAACCATCCATGACGTTCGTAAACGGCATTCATTGACGGCATTTATCGATGGCATCTATTGACGAAAAGAGAATAATCATGACCACTGAAACCGCCGCGACCACGGCGAAGGACCCGTTCGACGACCCGGTCACCAGCAACAAGATGGCCGTGCGGGCCCTGATCCCGCTGCTCATCACCTTCGTGCTCGGCACGCTGTGCCTGCAGGGATTCAACCTAGTGTTCCAGCAGGTCGGCGCCGACGTCGGCGCGCCGAACCAGGCATCCCTCATCACCGCGTTCCCGAGCATCGTGCTCGGCATCGTGTGCTTCATCTACGGCTCGCTGGGCGACTTCGTGTCGCTGCGCAAACTCGTCACCGTCGGCCTGGTGACCCTGTTCGTCGGCTCCCTGTTCGGCTTCGTCGCCAACTTCTTCTTCACGGCGAACCTGTGGACCGTCATCCTCGCACGCGTGCTGCAGACCGCAGGCGAGCAGGTGGCCGGCTCCGCCTTCCTCGTGGTGGCGACCAAATACCTGCGCAACGACCTCAAGGTGATCTTCTTCGGACTGTTCACCGCCGCCTACCAGCTGTCCGCATCCATCGGCGTCTTCGCCGCCGGCATGCTCAGCTCCATCGCCTGGCAGTACCTGTTCCTGATCCCGTCCATCACCATCCTCTTCCTGCCGATCCTGCTCAAGACCCTGCCGTCCAAGAGCGGCAACGGCCAGAAGGTAGACGGCTTCGGATTCGTGATCTTCGGCTTCGCCACCGCGTTCCTCACCCTGTTCTTCTCCTACATGGCATGGTGGATGCTGCTCGTGTCCGTGGTGCTGTACGTGGCGTTCGGCTTCTACATCAACAAGGCCTCCAACCCGTTCATCACCCCCGCGTTCTTCAAGAACACCCGCTGGCTGCGCGCCATCAGCCTCATCCTCGTGTTCTACTTCGTGAACTACGCGCTGAGCCCGATCTTCAACGCCATTGGCACGAACATCTACCACATGACCACCACCCAGGTCTCCCTGCACATCGTGTGGGCCTTCGTGGTCGCCGCCATCGTGGGCACCTGCTCCGGCATGATCATCGGCAAGATCGGCATCAAGGCAGGCCTGGTGACCGCCGGCACGTTGATGTTCGTGGGATGGACGGGCGCCGCGTTCAGCGTGAACAGCGGATTCGTGGTCCTGACCGTGTGGGCCTGCGTGTTCTACGCCGGCTGCGGCATGATGTACTCGCCGATCGTCTCCACCGTGCTGGGCACCATCGAAAAGGACGAATCCGGTCGAGGCGTGGGCATGAACGATTTGGCCATGAACGTATCGCCGTCCATCGGCATCGCCATCATCGGCAGCCTGCTCGGTTCCAACGCGCTCGCCGGCCATTCCATCACCGGTGCCACTGGCGTGGCGGCCAACTACTCCAACCTGATGCTGATCGCGGCCGGAACCGCGCTGCTCGGCCTGATCGTGTTCTTCATCTTCCGGAAGAAGATCTACGAAGGCAACCACGCGCTGGAAAACGACAAGGCTGCGGAAGGCAAGTAATCGCATTCAGCGCAACAACTGCGGTGGCCGCAATATCCACGCCTGCCGTCGGTTTCGCGGCCCCCATTCTGCCAAACCGACGGTGAGTCGCTCTTGAGCGTCGGTTTGGCAGGTTGGGCTCTGCGAAACCGACGGTGAGGTGAGTCTGAGCGTCGGTTTCGCGGAATGGGGGCGATAAGACCGACGCTTGGGACCGGCATGACCTTGCATGGGGCCGCAATATTTCGTACAGCATCGCAAGAAATCGCAAGAAAGGGAAGACAATCATGAGCGCAACCGAAATTCTTTCCGCGTTGGACCGCATCCACGGCACTGTGTCCGTGATCGGTTCCATGAATGCGGACTACACCGTCACCGCGCAGCGCCTGCCGGGACCGGGGGAGACCATCACCGGCGGTCCGCTGCAGTTGCTGCCGGGCGGAAAATCCGGCAATCAGGCTGCCGCGGCCGCACGCATCGGCGCCACCGTGCAGATGTTCGGCGCGGTCGGGTCGGACCGCAACGCCGACTTCCTACTCGGAGCGCTCGGCGAGGCTGGCGTCAACACCACACACGTGCGCCGCGTGCTCGGCCCGTCCGGCACCACCGTCATCACCGTGGACGCGCAAGGCGAGAACACCATCGTGTATTCGCCCGGCTCCAACGCGCAGGTGACCGTGGACTACGTGGAATCCGTGCGCGACGCGCTCACCCGCTCCTCGGTGCTGGGCCTGTGCCTGGAAAGTCCGATCGAAACCGTCACCGCGGCCGCGCGCATGTGCCACGAGGCGGGCGTGAAGGTGCTGCTCAACGACTCGCCGTTCACCCCCTCCTTGCCGGTGGAGCTGGTTGAGGCATCCGACATTCTGCTCGTCAACGAGCATGAGATGGCGCAGCTGCTCGGCATCGCGGAGCCGGAGGACGACGATTGGGACGCGTTCGACTGGCGTCACGCGTTCGACGAGTTGCGCGGATTCGGCTTCGAGCAGGCGATTGTGACGCTCGGCGGCGACGGTTCCGTGGTGCTCGACGGCACGGCGGACGATCCGGAGCATCGCATCCGGCGCATCGCTCCGGTGCGGGTCAAGGCGGTGGACACCACCGGTTGCGGCGACTCGTTCATGGGTACCGTGCTGGCCGGCTTGGCCTCCGGCATGACGTTGTCGCAGTCCGCGGAACTTGCCTCGTACGTGTCGGCCTACGCGGCCACCGGATATGGCGCGCAGGCGTCCTACGGCACCGCGGCGCAGATTCGCGAGGCCTTCGCCGACGCCGAGTAGACGGTCTGTGCTGGGTTTGCGTGTCACGATTCGAAAAAACCGAAGAAAAATCGGATCGTGACACATTCGGCAGCCGTACGATGCCCCCTAATCGTGTTTTTCAATCGAAAATGAGCGAAAAACGGCGATTAGGGGGTATTTGTATGCGTTGCGTTGTGTCACGATTCGGAAAAATCGAGGAAAAATTGGATCGTGACACAAGGCGCATGGATGGAAGAATGCGTGCGAATAGAAGAAGCCGCGCGGATGGAAGATGGTGCATGGATGGAAGAAGTCGCGCGGATGGAAGATGGTGCATGGATGGAAGAACGCGTGCGAATGGAAGAAGCCGCGCGGATGGAAATTGGAAATGGAAGGAATGCGGAGCGTCGGGTGGGAGGACGGTGAAGTGCTTCCGCAGAAGCCGCGTGGCGTGGGCACCCACATTGTTATATTGGAGTTTGGCTTAATTTCACGCACCGAACAATTGGGAAGGCAAGCATGTCGGCGATTCTCGAAGGCACTCCGGATAAGAAACTGGCTTTGGTGACGGGACGCGCGTACCCCGAGCAAGCCAAGGAAACCGCGAAATATCTGGGAACCGACGTACTTGAGACCACTGCATACGATTTCGCCAACGGCGAGATGTACGTGCGTTACACCGAACCGGTGCGAGGTGCGGACGCCTTCGTGATGCAGGCCCACACCGAACCGATCAACAAGTGGATCATGGAGCAACTCATCATGGTGGACGCCATGAAGCGCGCCTCCGCCCGCTCCATCACCGTGGTCGCGCCGTTCCTCGGCTACTCGCGCCAGGATAAGAAGCATCAGGGCCGCGAACCCATCACCGCACGTCTGATGTTCGACCTATTCCGCTCCGCAGGCGCCGACCGCATCATGACGGTCGACCTGCACGCCGCCCAGGAGCAGGGCTTCTTCGACGGTCCGGTCGATCATCTGACCGCCATGCCGATCCTGCTTGACTACGTGCGCAACAGCATGCCGCTGGAGAACACCACCATCGTGTCCCCGGACGCCGGCCGCATCAAGGTGTCCGAGCAGTGGGCCGCCAAGCTCGGCGGACTGCCGCTCGCCTTCATCCACAAGACCCGCGACACCACCCGTCCGAACCATGCCGAGGCGCATGGCATCATCGGCGACGTGAAGGGCCGCGACTGCGTGGTCGTGGACGACATGATCGACACCGCCGGCACCATCTGCGAGGCCGTGCGCACGCTGAACAACGCCGGCGCGAAGTCCGTGACGCTCGTCGCAACCCATGGTCTGCTGTCCGGCCCGGCCGTGGAGCGTCTGCGCGACTGTGGCGCCCGCGAGATCGTGCTCACCGACACCGTGCCGGTGCCCGAGGAGAAGCGCCTGCCGAACATGACCGTCCTGTCCGTGGCTCCGCTGCTGGCGGCCGGCATCCGTTCCGTGTTCGAATCCGGTTCCGTCTCGACGCTGCTCAACGGCCTGCCCGAGGACATGCGTCCGCGCAACATCTACGCCTGATTTCCATTTCCATTTCCGTAAGTTTCCGTACGATTTCGATATTTCGGTACTTCGATACGATTCCAATGCGATTTCGTACGGTTCACTATCGTATTCACGCCGGCTTTGCGATTGTTCCGCGCCGGACGCCGATTAAGCCCCGCCGAAAAGCGGGGCTTTTCCGTATGGTTTTGCGTATG
This sequence comes from Bifidobacterium sp., assembly GCF_050874245.1. Lineage (GTDB taxonomy): Bacteria > Actinomycetota > Actinomycetes > Actinomycetales > Bifidobacteriaceae > Bifidobacterium. Next base: position 11,641 of record NZ_JBNMKH010000060.1, read on the forward strand.
GTTTTCGCTATCGGCCAGTTCCTTAGGATACGTCGCGGCGTCGGGTTAACCTGTACAAGTTGCCATCAGCCGTATTCATATATCCATCACGGCTATATCGATGCCTGAAGGCAGCTCGCATACACACTCCTGCCATGGAAGGTCCATGGCCGATAGTCCGAAGGAGGTGGGTGATGTCTGCGCATAAGTACGAACTGATGTTCATTGCTGATCCTGAGCTGGATGAGCGCGGTCTGAAGAAGCTGACCGAGCAGTAT
>NZ_JBNMKH010000061.1:0-11043 GCF_050874245.1 Bifidobacterium sp.
CCTGACAAAGCCGAACCGGGCTTTGTTATGAGGAAAGGGGATAGGTAAGTCTGTTTTCGGCTTGTTACTTCTCTCCGTTCATGATGGCGGACAGCGATTGCACGCGAGGCAGGTCGAACACTTCGTCGGTGTGCACCACCTTGAGGTCCGGTCCGGCCAGCGGCACGCGCCAGTTGCAGTATTCGCTGGACGTGCCCGGCTGGTTCTGCGTGCGCGTCTCGCCCACGCCGTCCACCAGCGCGGCCTGTAGCAACACGGACGGCGACCTGAGCAGCAGCTTATGCATCGCTTCGACGATTTCCTGGATGTGGCCTTCCACATCACCGGCCACTTCCGGCGTGATCAGACCGGACTCCACCAGACGGTCCATCATGGCGTCACGTTCGGCGCGGGAGGCCGCCTCGAATTCCTCGGCCGGCCCGCTCAGCAGATGCAGCTGCTCGCGCAGCTTGACGTGCTCGAACTGCAGGTAGCCGGCGGTCGGCGGCAGGTCGTGCGTGGTGACGGAGGCCAGCGCGTACTTGCGGTACGTGGACGGATCGGCGTACGGATCGCCGGCGTTGGGGGAGTCGTCCACGCGGGCGAACCATTCCACCATGCAGCCCAGCAGACCGTGTTCGCCGAGCACTGTGCGCACGTAATCCGGCACGGTGCCCAGATCCTCGCCAACCACCAGACCGTTCACGCGGGAGGCCTCGATGGTCAGAATCGCGATCATCGCCTCGTAGTTGTACGTCACATACGCACCGCCGCGCGCGCCCTCGCCCTGCGGAATCCACCACAGGCGGAACAGGCCGAGCACGTGGTCGATGCGTACCGCGCCCGCATGGGAGAACATGTTGTGCACCATCTCGCGGTATACGCCGTAGCCGGTTTTAGCCAGATAGTTCGGATTGAACGGCGGCTGTCCCCAATCCTGGCCCTGCTGGTTGTAGAAGTCCGGCGGGCATCCAACGGTGACGCTGCCCACGGCGAAGCGTTCCGGATTCCACCACACGTCCGCTCCGAGCGCATGCACGCCCACGGCCATGTCCTGCATGAGGCCGAGCGCCATGCCGTTCTCGCGCGCAGCATTCTGCGCGGCGGTGACCTGCTCGTCAGCGATCCACTGCAGCCAGCATTCGAAGTCGACCATGTCGGCGTGATCGCGCATGAGCTCGGCCACTTCCGGCGAATCACGGTTCGTGTCCTTGAACCACGTGCCCTCCCACGGAGCACCCCACACCTGGAACGCCACCGACCATGCGGCGAACGCGCGCAGATCCGGGCCTGCGGCCTTCTTGAACGCGTCGAACGCGGCTTGGCGCTCGGCGGAACGTGGCACTGCGTAGACAAGCTTCAGCGCCTGGCGCTTGTGCCACCAGGAAGAGTTGATGTCGAGCGGTTCGGTACTGTCATTGGCGGGCGCGACTTCGGCGTGCAGCCGTGCGACTTCGGCGCGGTCCTCCTCGCTCAGACCGGCGAATTCCTCGATGTCCTGCGGACGGATGTACGTCACGTTGAGGAAGCGGCGCGATTCCGGCAGATACGGCGACGGTTCCAGCGGCGGCACCGGTGCGGTGGCGTGGATCGGGTTGATGAGCATGAAATCGGCATGCGATTTGGTGGCGGCGTCGGACAGCAGCAGCTTCAGATCGCCATAGTCGCCCACGCCCCAGGATTCGGCGGAACGGATGGAATACATCTGCGCCATCCAGCCCCAACGCTGCTTTTCGGCCACTGCTGCCGGCAGTTCGATGCGTGCCGGCGCGCAGATCAGCGTCGCTTCGGCGTGCAGCGGGCCCGCGTCGACGGTCAGCGTATGGTATCCGGCGGGGATGTCGTCCGGCAGCGCCAACTGCAGCGTGCCATCATCCTGTCCGTCGTCGGCGTCGGCCGGAGCGGCCGTCAGATGTGCGGCCAGATCGCCCTTATATTGCGTGCCGTCCTCAAGCGTCAGCGTCAACGTGACCTTGTTGCCCTTCGCGCGGATCGGCGTCACGGCTTCCTTGCCGATGAACTTCACGATGGTCGGTTCGACGAGCGTGTCGGCGATGCGCTGCTTGGTCGCCGCGTACGATGCCGCGATGGCCTCGTCGCTTGAAGCGTCCACGCCGAGCGCGGCCAGTACGGAGACGAGCACCTCGTCACGGATTTCCACGTATGTGCCGAGCTGGTCGATGTATGACGTGGAGATGCCGTTGAGCTTGGCGAGTTGGATGAGCGGTCGTGCGATGCGTTCCGCGCTTTCGGTCTGCGGGGTCTGTGCCATTGGTCCCTTCTTTCCATGCCGTTTTTGCGGCGAATGCTGCATTGCTTTGCGATGCCGACGCTACGGTGCCGTCGGTGGTCGCACCATCAACAACTATAGCATGGCTGAAATCGTTTTCAAAGTGTGTTTTGCAGCAAAATGCATTGCAAAATAGCCTTTTTGCGACTATTTATACAATGATTAAAAATTGAAATTCAATTTTCGGACTGCATATCGTTTGCAGTGTTAGACGGATGTCGGATGGATGCCGGATTGCGGCGGATGATTACCGAAAGTGGTGCCGGATATTATCGTCCGACGTCACTTCCGGTAATCGTTCGGCGCTACTTCCGACGCCGCCCCCGGCTGTCGCTTCCGTCACCGTTTCCGGCAGTGTCCGACGTCTTTATTCGGCCTTGAGTATTGCAAAGCTTTGCAAACCAAGTTGCAGGGAAGTGCCGTCGAGCTCGGTTTCGCCGATTTTGAAAATCTCGCGGTAATTACCTTCTGGTAACTGCAAAGCTTTGCAATCGCGGCTCGGATTGACCGCCACAATCACCTGCTGCGAATCCGTCGAACGGACGAAAGCGAACACCCTTTTTCGTTCGATTGCATGGAACGAGGCGTCGGTCTGCAATGCGGCATTGGCCCCCTTCATATGCAGCATGTCGCGCACGATATGCCAGAGCGACCCCTCGTCCGCCTGCTGCGCCGCAACGGTCGGTGCGTCGGCTGCGGTATCGGTCGGCAGGTATTCGCCGCCCGCCAGACCGTCGGTCGAACCGTCGTCGCCCCACTGCATCGGAGTGCGCGAACCGGTGCGCACGTAGCCGCCTTCCTTGGTGGGCAGCTGGCGGTACCGCATGCCGATCTCATCGCCGTAATACAGGAACGGCACGCCTGGCAACGCGAACAGCGTGCAGTAGGCCAGCGCGATCTCACGCGGGGAGAGACGTGGCGCCACGCGTGCGGTGTCGTGGTTGCAGGTGACGAAATTGAAGCTGCCTCCATAGGCTTCGGTCTCGCGTAGACGAGGTTCGTATTCGCGCAGAAAATCGCCGATTTCAGTACCGGAATCCGCGTTGAAATAGCTGGTGTCGCCTTCGCGGCTCAGCGGGTCGTCGGTGTTGCGCAGCAACATGTTGTAGCCATTGGGAATGCCGTCCCAACGCCAATCGAGGTAGAAATCCATGTCGAAACCGGCGGCCATCGACTCGTTCGGACGCCCCCATTCCGAGACGAACGCGGCTTTGGGAAACTCCGGTCGGATCTGGGCGAACATGTACTGCCAGGTACGGATCGTATAGGGTTTGCCGGCGTCGTCCTTCTTGACGAGGCTGTCGGCCATGTCCACGCGGAAGCCGTCCGCTCCCAGCGAAAGCCAGAATCGCATGACGTCCACCATCGCATCGCAGGTGGCCTTGGCCTCCGGGCCGAGCGCGGGTTGCTGCCAGGAGCGCGTGGGGTGGGCGAAGCCGTAGTTGAGCGCCGGCTGGCACTTGAAGAAGTTCAGTATATAGGTGCCGTCGCGGGGCGATTCCCCGCCGACGAACGGCAGTCCGTCGCCGCCGGCAATCCACGAATCCGTCCAAATATAGCGGTCGGAATACGCGTTGCGTTCGGCATCGCTGCTGCGGCGGAACCAGGCGTGCTCCTCGCTGGTATGGCCCGGAACGAGGTCGAGAATCACATGCATACCGCGTTGATGCGCGGCGTCGAACAGTGCGATGAGGTCTTCGTTGGTGCCGTAGCGCGCCGCCACCTTCTTGTAGTCGCTCACGTCATAGCCGGCGTCCTTGAACGGCGATTCGAAGCACGGGTTCAGCCAGATGGCGTTGCAGCCGAGATCCTTGATATAGTCCAGTTCCGCGGTGATTCCGGGGATGTCGCCGATGCCGTCCCCATTGGAATCGGCGAAGGACTGCGGATAGACCTCGTAGAACACGGCATCGGAGAGCCATGCTGGTCGGGGGTTGCGCGCGGGGGAAATCATGAGGGTGTGTCTCCTTGGTATTTCGCGGTTTGAGGTGTTTCGCTGGAACAATCATAACGCCGAATTGCAAACGTTGGCAGAAACGTGCTACACTAACAAGCACTGATGCATTTTCGGTAGCCCCAATGCGGTAGGCATTCATCCGAGAAACGATGATGTGAACGTATGCAGGGTTTTGGTCCATACCATCCAACCGAGGGTGCTGCAGAGCACAAGGATATGTGAGGAAAGGAAGATCAATGAAGATCGATTGGAAGAAGGCAATCGGACTTACTGCTGCTGTTGCCATGCTGGTTCCGCTCGCTGCGTGCGGCGGCTCCGACAACGGTGGTAGCGATCAGAAGGCCTCCAGCACCCAGGACATCACCCTGAGCGTCTGGGCTCCGCAGGAAGACCAGGCCAAGGACGCCAACTGGCTGGGCAAGGTCGAAGAGAACTTCGCCAAGGAGCACTCCGAGTACAACATCACTTGGAAGAACGACGTCGTCTCCGAAGGCGATGCCTCCAAGCAGGTCGGCACCGATCCGTCCGCCGCCGCCGATGTCTACATGTTCGCTTCCGATCAGCTGGGCACCCTGATCGATGCCGGCGCTATCGGCCAGCTGGGCACCGATGCCGCGAAGCAGGTGAAGGAACAGAACGGCGACCTCGAGATCAACTCCGTCACCGGCACCGATGGCAAGCTCTACGGCGTGCCATACACCGACAACACCTGGTTCATGTACTACAACAAGTCCAAGATCACCGAAGACGAGGCCAAGGACTTCGACGCCATGCTCGCCAAGGCCAAGGTCACCTTCCCGCTGTCCAACTCCTGGTACGTCAACGGCTTCTTCGATGGCCTGACCCTGTTCGGTGAGAAGGGCAACAACGCGAAGGCTGGCATGGTCTTCCCGAAGGATGGCGGCGATGTCACCGCTTACCTGGCTGACGTTGTGGCCAACCCGAACTTCTCCAACGACGATGGCGCTTCCGGCCTCGCCGCCATCAAGGATGGTTCCGCCGACGTGCTGTTCTCCGGCACCTGGTCCGCTGCTGACGTGAAGAAGGCTCTGGGCGACAACTACGCCGCCACCTCCCTGCCGACCTTCACCGTGAACGGCCAGAAGAAGCAGATGAAGTCCTTCGCCGCCACCAAGGCCGCCGCCTACAACCCGAACTCCAAGAACGCCAAGGCCGCCGCCCAGTTCGCCGCTTACCTCGGCTCCACCGAGTCCCAGAAGCTGCACTACGAGCTGCGCCAGATCCCGCCGACCGACAAGTCCCTGTCCGACCTCACCAAGGACGACATCGCTGCCCAGGCTCAGGCCGACACCATGGCCAACACCGCCATCCTGCAGTCCGGTCTGTCCGGCATGAACGATTGGTGGACCCCGGCCGAGACCTTCGGCAAGGCCCTGATCAACAAGGAAATCACCAAGGACAACGCTGCCGCTAAGTTCCAGGATTGGGTCAAGCAGGCTGGCGGCAAGATCGCCGAGTGATTGCCTTCGGGTGCATCAAACCGATAACTGAAAACTCATAACTGAATAAGCAGGGCGGCTGGTACTGCCAAATCCCCCCAGTCGTCCTGCTACTTTGAGAAGCGCTTCGAGTCGCGGTGTTTCTCCCCACTCTGCATAGTGGCTCACTCCTCCTCCGAGCTTTGCATCCCGGGCAAGGTTTTTAAATTCTCCTTCCCCTTGTCCGGAAGCAAAGCTTTTTTTATCTTTCAATATCCATATGAGAGGGCGGTCGAAATGACAGCAACAACTCTTTCCCCACGGGAAATGAAGCGCCGCCGGAAGCAGGGCGCTGATTACGTTCCCCCGTCGCCGTATACGGTGAAGGCGGCGTTCCAGCACGGTGATCTGTTCACCAAGCTTTCCGCCGTGGTGTTCGGCCTTGGCAATATCGTGCGCAAGCAGTATGTCAAGGGCATCACCATGCTGGTGCTGGAAATCGCATACATCGTGTTCATGGTCACCAATGGTGTCGGCTACCTGTCCAAGCTGCCGACCTTGGGCACCAACAAGGGTGGCAAGAAGTTGGTCGACGGCTTCTGGGTCTACACCGAGCCCGACCGCTCCGTGGTCATCCTGCTGTACGGCGTGGCCGCGCTGGTCATCACCGCCGCCTTCATCGGCTTGTGGGTCATGTCCGTGCGTGCCGCGTACAAGTCGCAGGTGCTGCTTGAGGAAAACGGCAAGACGCCTTCCTTCATGGACGACCTGCGCGAACTGCTCGACGCCAAGGCGCATGTGCTGCTGATGTTCCTGCCGACGCTGGGCATCGCGGTGTTCACCGTGCTGCCGCTGATCTTCATGATCTCCATGGCGTTCACCAGCTATGACCACAAGAACCTCGTGCTGTTCCACTGGGTTGGCCTGAAGAACTTCGCCACCGTCTTCTCCAACAGCGGCGGCACGGTCAACGCTGGCCTGTTCATGCGAGTGCTGGGATGGACCCTGATTTGGGCCTTCTTCGCCACCTTCCTGAACTTCTTCCTGGGCATGTTCGTGGCCATGATCATCAACCGCAAGACCACCCATTTCAAGGGCTTCTGGCGCGCATGCTTCTCCATGTCCATCGCGGTGCCGCAGTTCGTGTCCCTGCTGGTCATGCACACCATGCTCCAGCCGCAGGGCGCCGTGAACCGCATGCTGCAGGCGTGGGGTTGGATTGACGGCCCGCTGCCGTTCTTCACGAACGCCACTTGGGCTCGCGTCACGGTCATCGTGATCAACCTCTGGGTCGGCATCCCGTACACCATCATGCAGATCACCGGTATTCTGCAGAACATCCCGGCCGACCAGTACGAGGCCGCGAAGATCGATGGCGCCAACTGGTGGCAGATCTTCACGAAGATCACCATGCCGTACATCATCTTCGTGCTCACCCCGTACCTGATCACCACCTTCACCGGCAACGTGAACAACTTCAACGTCATCTACCTGCTCTCCGGCGGCGATCCTACTCCGCTGGGCGATTCCGCAGGCTCGACCGATCTGCTTATCACCTGGCTGTACAAGCTGACCGTCGATAAGAACGATTACAACCTCGGCGCAGTGATCGGCATCATGACCTTCATCGTGTTGGCCATCGTCTCGCTGGTCACCTACCGCAATTCCGGCTCCTACAAGAACGAGGAGGCATTCCGATGAGCAACAATCACTCCCAGGTCAAGGTAGAAAGCCACGGCTTCCTGCACGACCAGAAGATCCGCCGCATCACCGGCGACGTCTTCGCCCACCTGTTCCTGGCCATCCTGGCCATCATCTGGCTGGTCCCGATCGTGTGGGTGTTCGCGGAATCGTTCAACAAGAACACCGCCCCGTACACCAGCTCCTTCTTCCCGAAAGAGTGGACGCTGGACAACTACAAGGTGCTGTTCACCGACCGCAACGTGCTGGACTTCCCGAAGATGTTCGGCACCACGTTCATCATCGCGTGCTTCACCTGCGTGATCTCCGTGGTGTTCGTGCTCTCCGTGGCGTACTGCATGAGCCGTCTGCGCTTCCGCGTCCGCAAGACCTTCATGAACGTCGTGCTGATCCTCGGCATGTTCCCGGGCATCATGGCCGTCACCGCCATCTACTTCATCCTGAAGGCCCTCGGCCTCGCTGACGGCAACATGACCATCGTGGCTCTGATTCTCGTCTACTCCGCCGGCTCCGGCGCGGGCTTCTACGTGATGAAGGGCTACATGGACACCATCCCGACCTCGCTTGACGAGGCCGCCCTGCTCGACGGCTGCACCCGTTTCCAGGTGTTCTACAAGATCATCATCCCGATCTGCAAGCCTATGATTGTCTACCAGGCCATCATCGGCTTCCTGACCCCGTGGCTCGACTTTGTCATGGCCAAGGTAATCTGCCGCACGCAGTCCAACTACACCGTGGCATTGGGCCTGTGGCTCATGCTGCAGAAGGAATACATCCAGAACTGGTACGCCCGCTTCGCCGCGGCCGCGGTCGTGATCTCCATCCCGATCGCCATCCTGTTCATTGTGATGCAGCGCTTCTATCAGGAGTCCATGTCGGGCTCCGTGAAGGGCTAAAGAAAGGCAAAGGATATGACGCTCGTAGACAGCTTCGCACAGCCGAATACGAGCGTCGCCGAACCGTTCCCGCTGTGTCTGGAACGGCCGCTGGGTGCCGTGGTTACTGAAACCGGCACCCAGTTTGCTCTCTGGGCGCCTTCCGCACAGAAGGTGACACTGCGACTGTTCATGCGCGGCTCTACGGGGGAAGACGGCGACGCTCTGATCGGACAGTACCCGATGCGTTCGGAATCCGACGGTTCCTGGACGTATGATTTCGCCGACAACAAGCACGGCGTATATTACGACTTTTTGATTGAACGCGATTGCGGTTCCGTCGACCGCGTCGCCGACCCGTGGGCGTACGGCGCCGGAGTGAACGGCCGCCGCAGCATGGTTGTCGATTTCGATCGCACCAATCCGGACGGCTGGGAAGACGACCGCACGCCCGACGTTCCGCTTGCGCAGACCGTGGTCTGGGAAACGCACGTGGGCGATTTCAGCAACGACTCGGCCGGTGGCTTTCCCGCATCGCACCGTGGCAAATATCTTGCTTTCACGGACGATGGGACCACGCTGGAAGGCCATCCCGATTTTCCGACGGGCATCGACTATCTGAAGAAGCTTGGTGTGACTGCGGTGCAGCTGATGCCGATCTACGACTTCGGTTCCGTGGACGAAGCCACCTGCAATCGCTATAACTGGGGCTACGACCCTGTTAACTACAATGTGCCGGAAGGCTCGTACTCCACCAATCCGTTCGACGGCACCACGCGCATCCGCGAGGTCAAGCGGATGGTGCAGGCGCTGCATGCGGCCGGCATCAAGGTGATCATGGACGTGGTCTACAACCACATGTTCTCCACCGACAACTGGTTCGAACGCGCCGTACCGGAATATTTCCTGCGCCGCAAGCCGAACGGGGCGTTCTCCAACGGCTCCGGTTGCGGCTGCGACATGGCCACCGAACGTAAGATGTTCCGTCGTTTCATCGTGGAATCGGTGACGTTCTGGGCGCGCGAATACCACATGGACGGCTTCCGCTTCGACCTGATGGGCCTTATCGACGTGGACACCATGAACGCCGTGCGCGCCGCGCTGGACGAGATTCCCGGCCGCGGACGCGACATCCTCATGTACGGCGAACCGTGGTCCGCCGGAGCCACCTCGCCGCTGCCTGCTGACACGGTGCTGGCCGACAAGTCCGGCCTGCCGAAGCTTGACGATCGCATCGGCCATTTCTGCGACACCACGCGCGACACCATCAAGGGACACGTGTTCTATTCCGACCGTCCGGGCTACGTGAACGGCGGCATGCACGAGAACGCGCCGGCCGTGCGCGAGGCCGTGGACGCGTGGCGCCACGGCAGGCACCCGGAAGGCAAGCCGGGGCAGATCATCCAGTACATCTCCGCGCATGACGACCTGACGCTGTGGGACAAACTGTGCGCGAGCCTCGCGGCCGGATCGTTGGGCAGCGCGGTGTCCGAAGGCGAGAACGAGAATACCGTGGATGTGCCGAAAGTCATGTACGACGCCGATTTCTCGGCCGAGAACCTGGCCTCCCTCAATCCGCGGTTGGCGGCCGCGTTGACGGATGTGATGGATGCCAACAAGCTGGCCGCGGGCATCACGCTCACCTCTGCGGGCATTCCGTTCATGCTGTCCGGCGAGGAGTTCGCCCGCACCAAGTTTGGCAGCTCCGATTCGTACGATTCCGCCAAGGAGCTGAATTGGCTGGATTGGCACCGCGCGTGGCGCATGCGCGATCTGATTGGCTACTACGCGAAGCTGATCGCGTTGCGCAAGTCCGATCCGCGGTGGTTCGACGGCGAACGTGAGATCGTCAACACGGAAGGCGACGAGCTGGTATACCGTGTCGGCGACTACCTGGTGGCCGTCAATCCGGGAAAGCACGTCGGCGTGATCGACGTGGGTGCCACGGGCGTGGACCAGCTTTCCGGACCCCCGCGCTTCTGGTGCGGCTGCGGCTCGTCTAGGGGGTCCATGGAAGGCAATGTGAACGCGGGTGACGGCGATTATCTGATCATTCCGTCGCATACGTTTGCAATCTGGCGGCTACAGTAATACTCTCATTACAGGAATATCCTTAATAGGAGAGTTGCAGCAAACGGCGGCCGCGAAGCTGCGGTCGCCGTAACCGTACGGCAATGGGGCCGGATGATCAGAAAGGATGCGGTAGGCACGATGATGGGAACCGGAGCGCACAATCCACGATATGAAGTGGTGTTTTTCGACCTTTACGGCACGTTGATCGACATCCGCACCGACGAGCAGAGCGACGCCGCCTGGCAGGCTTTGTATGATTGCGTCCGCGAATTGGGTGCGGAATACGGTTCGGTCGATGAGATGCGCGACCGTTTCGACAAGCTTGAGACCCGGGAAATGGTCCATCAGGCGAATCGTGCAATCGTTCGCAATGGTTGGGACGAGTTCGACATACTGCCGGTCTACCGCTCGCTGCTGATGCACCGCGACGAGGAGGCGGAGAAGAAGCTGGCGTTGCCGCAGGCCGCGCTGAAGGCCGCGTGGGCGTTCCGCCAGGGTAGTACCAGCATGATCCGCCTGTATCCGGGCGCGTTGGACATGATCAAGACGTTGCAGGACGCCGGCGTGGTCGTGGTGCTGCTGAGCAACGCGCAGGCCTGCTACACGCGTCCGGAATTGGAGATGACGGGACTGTCGAGCGTGCTGGACGACGTGATCATCTCCAGTGAGGAAAAGATCCGCAAGCCCGCGCGCGACCTGTACATGCTGGCGCTCGACCGCGAGTTCGTC
>NZ_JBNMKH010000062.1:0-10928 GCF_050874245.1 Bifidobacterium sp.
ATCGCCACCAAACCTGCGGCGGAACGCTGACTCGCGTCCGATTCCATCATTCGCAATGCGTAGCCCGCAATGCGCAACCCAAAAATCCGAACATCATCCATATCCGTATGAACCGGACCTGCGCCGTGGTCGGCTTGGTCCGAACAAGAAAGGCTTCCATCATGTCTCGTTATCTCATTTCCGAATCCGTCACCGAAGGCCACCCCGACAAGGTCGCGGACAAGATCTCCGACGCCATCGTCGACGCATACCTCGCCAAGGAGCCGGACGCCCGCGTCGCCGTCGAAACGGTGGTGAAGGAGGGGCTCATCTCGCTGCAGGGCGAGATTTCGGCGCCGTTCACGCTGAACCATGGGGAGATAGCGCGCAAGGCCGCCGAGGAGATCGGCTACACGGATGCCGACAGCGGCCTCGATCCCCGTGGCGCGGGCATCATCAACAATGTGTGGCCACGCGATTTCTCGTCCGATCTGGGCGACTTCGGTCAGGAGGACGCGTCGAGCGAGGAGGAGAAGGAACACATCTACGACACGTTCGTGGGCGATCAGGGTCTCGTCGTCGGCTATGCGACCGATGAGACCGCGGAATATCTGCCGCTGCCGTACGTCGCGGCCACCAAACTGGCGCAGCGGCTCGCATATGTGCGCAAGAACGGCATCATCCCGCAGCTTCGCCCGGACGGCAAAACCGAAGTCGTCGTCGAGTACAACGAGGATCTGAGCCGCGCGCTGCGGTTCGCCGCGGTGCTGATCTCCACCCAGCATTCCCCGGACATCGCGCTGGAGGATGTGCGCAGCCAGGTGCGCGAGCAGGTGCTCGAACCGGTGCTTGACGAATTCGGTCTCGACTATTCCAAGGCAAGGATTGTCATCAACCGCACGCCGTTCATCCAAGGCGGACCACATTCCGACGCGGGCCTGACGGGACGCAAGGTGGTGGTCGACACGTACGGCGGCATCGGCTCCCACGGTGGCGGCGCGTTCTCCGGCAAGGATCCGCACAAGGCCGACCGTTCCGAAGCGTATGCGGCTCGTTGGGCGGCGAAGAACATCGTGGCCGCGGGACTCGCGCACCGCGCGCAGGTGACGCTTGGCTTCATCCTCGGGCAGGGCGCTCCCGTATCGATCGACGTGGAGACGTATGGCACGGAACAGGTGCCGCGCGAGATCATCCAGAAAGCGGTGGAGCAGGTGTTCGACTTCCGTCTGCTCTCCATCATCGACCAGCTCGATCTGGAACGTCCGATCTATTACAAGACCGCGGCCTACGGGCATTTCGGCCACGATGATCCGGACTACACGTGGGAGAGGACCGATAAGGTCGACGCGTTGAAGGACGCGGTGCAGAGGATTCGCCTATAGTCGATCGCGATGATATGGCGGTGGGGTGATTCCGCGGTTGGGGCGGTGTCATCCTCACCGCCATGTTCATCTCCGCCGTCATATGGCATGGACTCGTCGATGGCGGGTTTGGCTCGGATGTGAGCCAACTGCGGAGCAGACATGAAAAAGTGCCCCAGATAGGAATCGAACCTACGACACCTTCTTTAGGAGAGAAGTGCTCTATCCACTGAGCTACTGAGGCAACGAGTCACCATTGTACACACAATGCGGACTCGACATGACGGATGTCCGGAATCGGCGCACGATGGATCGTTCCGGATCAAGCCGTTCAAAAAGGATCCCTGCGGAATATCCATGGGGGAGTGGAACGGCTGTTGCATTCGTGCTATCAGGCGAGATTGTCCTGAGTGCCCGCCGTATTGGCTGCGGTGGCCTGTTCGGCCTGAGCCGCATCGAGCTTCGCACGCACCTCGCCGAGCAGGCTTTGCGCGCGCTTGGCCAGCGCCTCGCCGATCTCCCACTGGCGCATGGACTGATCGAGATTCAGGCCACCCGCCTCCAGCGACTGCACGGCTTGGATGAGCTTGTCCCTCGCCTCCTCGTAGGGCATCTGCGCGATCGCCTCACGTTCCTTGTCGGTCAGGCTGGATGCCGGGGTCGCTTCGTTAGTCTCGTTGGCCATGTGTTTCTCCTTATTGCTGCTTTGCTGCGATTTTCTTTTTACTTCACGGTTTTCACTTCGGACACGACGATGCCGTGCTTCAGCGTCATGGTCAGCTGGTCGCCCGCCTTCACGCAGGACGCGTCGTCGACCACATGTCCGTCGGCGCTCTGCACCACCGCGTATCCGCGGTCGAGCGTGGACTGCGGACTCAACGCGGTCAGCGAGGCGTGGGCTTTTTCGATGGTGAGGCTCGCGTCATCCACGATGCGGGTCAATCCGATGCGCATGCGTGCGCGCGCGTCATCGAGGAACCGTTGATGCGGCTCCAGCATGGTGAGCGGATGGGTGAGGCTTGGGCGGTTCGCGTAGCCTTCGATCAGTCTGGCCTCGTTGGAGACGGTGGCGTCGATGCGCATGCGCATGCGGTCCAGATTCACCTGGATCAGTTGCATCTGCTCGCGCACGTCCGGCACGACCTTCTTCGCCGCGTCGGTCGGAGTGGAGGCTCGTACATCGGCCGCCAAGTCGAGCAGGGTCCAATCGTCCTCATGTCCGATGGCGGAGATCAGGGGAGTGTTCGCCGCGGCCGCCGCGCGCACCACGTTCTCGTCGGAGAAACCGATCAGATCCTCGAACGCGCCGCCGCCGCGCGCCACGATGATCACATCCACGTCCGGATCGGCGTCCAGCTGCTTGATGGCCGCCACCACGTCCGACGGGCATTGGTCGCCCTGCACATGCACATGCACCACCTTGAAATCGACGACGGGCCAACGAAGCTGGACATTGGTGATGACATCACCTTCCGCGCGCGCCTGCGGCGCGCAGATCAGACCGATGCAATGCGGGAATTCCGGCAACGGTTTCTTGCGGTCCGCGTCGAACAGTCCCTCGCCCTTGAGCTTTTTGCGCAGTTCGTCGATCATGGCCTTCAGACTGCCGCCAGCGCCCGCCGCGATGATGGCGTCGCCGCGCAGCGACAGCGACGTGCGTTTCATCCACACGTTCGGCTTGCCGTGGATGATGACGCGGTCTCCCTGCACGAACGGTGCCGCGGCCGCTGCGAACTGGCCGAAGCCGTTGACCTCCATCGCAATATCCTGATAATCGTCGCGAAGCGTGATATAGGCGCTTCCCTGACGGCGCGTGTTGATCTGCGTGATCTGGCCGGCCACCCATACGGAAGGCCAACGTTCGACCGCGGTGTGGAATTTCTCGCTCAGCAGGCTCACCGGCCATGGATTGTCCGCTGTGGTTTCGCCCGCAAGACGGGGCAGGGGCTTCGATGCCGTCTGCTGCGGCTGCGTCGTCGTCGGGGCGTAATTCGGATTCCAAGTCATAGGTCAAGGTTCCATCATCTTGCGGACAAATGGAACATATGTTCGAGTGTTGCGGATGCGCCTTGAGTGAAAATAGCCGCTTGGACGGGTGCTGTCAAAGCGACACTCCGTGTCTCATCCGTTAGTTTTGTCACAGAATCTCAAGAACGGCGGAATTACGCCGAAAATGGAATATATAGTTTCTCTGGCGGCGTGGCGATACTATATTTAGTGACGACCTTGGCGTACAGTGTCCATCTGTACAAAGGAAATGGCATGCGGAAGAGGCATGAAACCTGGTCGGATGGGACCGACCCGGAAAGGAAACAATACATGGAAACCCAGACTCTGGATGGCGTCGCAACCGCAACGGCGACTGCGCCGGCAACGGTCAAGGTACTTGTCGAAAAACGTGATGGACGCGTGGTGGATTTCGATCCGATCAACATCATCAGCGCGGTGAAATCCGCCTTCGCCGACCTCGACAAGAAGATCGGTCCGCAGGAGGAGCGGCTGGTCCGAGACCTCGCCAATCAGGTCGAAGCCGAAATCAAGGATCGTTACAACGGTCCGGCGAAGATCGAGGACATCCAGAATCTGGTCGAGCATGGTCTGATCGAGGACCATCTGTACGACGTGGCCCGCACCTACACCAACTACCGTCTGAACAAGGACATCGAACGGGCCAAGGCCACGGACATCAACGAGGCCGTTCGCCGTCTGGTGGACAGGGACGAGGCGTTGGTGCGCGAGAACGCCAACAAGGATTCCAACGTCTACTCCACCCAGCGCGACCTGCTGGCCGGAGCGGTGTCCAAGGCCTCCGCCTTCTCCATGCTGCCGGACGCGGTGTCCAATGCCCACATGAAGGGTGACATCCACTTCCATGACGCCGATTATTCGCCGTTCACCGCGCAGTCGAACTGCTCTCTGCCGAACTATTGGGACATGCTTGCCAACGGCTTCACCCTCGGCAACGCTCCGATGGGCTCGCCGAACAGTATCTCCATCGCGGCCACGCAGATCACGCAGATCATGAAGGACGTGGCTTCCAGCCAGTATGGCGGCCAGACCGCGAACCGCGCCGACGAGAACTTCGTGCCGTACGCCAAGAAGGACTACGACAAGTTCCTCGAGCAGGCCCACGAGATCATGCCCGACGACCTGCCGATCGAAATCGCCGAACGTCAGGTGCGCATGGCCAAGGAGGTCGAGCCGAAGCGTCTGCACTTCGAAAAGGACCGTCCGGCATTGCCGATGGACGAACCGTTTAGCAAGGACGCCAGCCGTCTGCAGCAGCTGCGCGAGATCTGGGCGAAGATCCAGACCCGCAAGGCCATTTACGACGCCATGCAGACCATGGAATACCAGATCAACTCCAACCGCGTGTCCAACGGCCAGACTCCGTTCGTCACCGTCGGCTTCGGCCTCGGCACCGACTGGTTCGCCCGTGAGATCCAGCGCGCCATCTTCCTCAACCGCATCCGTGGCCTCGGTTCCGAACACCACACCGCCATCTTCCCGAAACTCGTGTTCACCATCAAGCATGGCGTGAACGCCGATCCGGGTGATCCGAACTACGACATGAAGCAGCTGGCCCTCGAATGCGCCACCAAGCGCATGTACCCGGACGTCATCTTCTATGAGAACATCGTGAAGATCACCGGCTCCTTCAAGGCTCCGATGGGATGCCGCTCCTTCCTGCAGGGCTGGACCGATCCGAAGACGGGCAAGGATGTCGAGGACGGCCGCATGAACCTTGGCGTGGTCACCGTGAATATCCCGCGCATCGCGTTGGAATCCCATGGGGACAAGGACCGCTTCTGGAAGATCTTCGACGAGCGTATGGCCGTCGCGCACCAGGCGTTGCAGTTCCGCATCATGCGTTGCAAGCAGGCCACGCCGGTCAACGCGCCGACCCTGTTCCGTTTCGGAGCCTTCGGCCGTCTCGGCGCCAACGACAGCGTCGACCAGCTGTTCCGCAACGAGCGCGCCACCGTATCCCTCGGCTACATCGGCCTGTATGAGGCGACCAGCGTGTTCTACGGCAAGGACTGGATGCGCGACCACAGCTGGGATCCGGAAGGCAAGGAGTTCGCCCTGTCCATCGTCAAGCGCATGAACCAGCTGTGCAAGGACTGGAGCGCTGCGGAAGGCTACCATTATTCCGTGTATTCGACCCCGGCCGAATCGCTCACCGACCGCTTCAACCGCATGGATCGCGAGAAATTCGGCAAGGTGGAGGGCGTCACCGACCACGACTTCTACACCAACTCCTTCCATTATCCGGTATGGCTGCAGCCCACGCCGATGGAGAAGCTCGACTATGAGAAGGACTTCCCGTACTACGCTTCCGGCGGCTTCATCAACTACTGCGAATTCCCGTGCCTGCAGGCCAACCCGAAGGCTCTTGAGGCTGTGTGGAACTACGCCTACGGCATCGGCATCGGCTATCTCGGCACGAACACCCCGATCGACCGTTGCTACGAATGCGGATTCGAGGGTGATTTCGAGCCGACCGAGGAAGGCTTCAAGTGCCCGGAATGCGGAAATTCCGATCCCGACCGCTGCAATGTGACCAAGCGCACCTGCGGCTATCTCGGCAATCCGGTGCAGCGTCCGATGGTCCACGGCCGTCATGAGGAGATCGCGCACAGGGTCAAGCACATGAGCGGCGAGACCGGTCATGTCACCCTTGACGACGGCTCCGAACGCGAGTGGTTCGAGGAAGCCAAGTAAACCGGTCGCCGTGCAGTGGCGGAGAAGATAACGAAATAATGACGAAGAGGGCGGAGCCGATCCGCCCTCTTCGCATGTCCGTCGCGGATTTTCCCACGACTGCGACGCGATTGCAGAATTCCCACCGCAGATCGTCGTGGTAGATCGCACATATCGCACATGGACAATAGAAACAACAGGAGCAACGCATGGTAAGCAGCGCCGATTCTTCCGTGGTCCGCAGGGATTTCGCGTCGGGCGAAACCGGACGCGGGCCGTTCATTCCGACGAACCGTTCCAGCAATCCCAAGGCGGGACAATGGACGAACGCCATGAGCCGCAACATGATCGCCGACTACAAGCGGTTCCTCATGACCGACGGCGAAGGCATCCGCTGCTCGTTGTACGTATCCGGCTGTCCGTTCCATTGCGAGGATTGCTACAACACTTCGATATGGGATTTCCGCGCGGGCCACGAATACGACGACCGGCTTGAGGCTCAAATCATGAGCGATCTGAGCCTGCCATACGTGCAGGGCATCACGTTCCTCGGTGGCGAGCCGCTGCTCAACACCGGCGTGCTGCTGCCGCTCGCGCGCAGGATTCGCGAACGTTTCGGCCACACCAAGGACATCTGGTGCTGGACCGGATACACGTGGGAAGAGCTCATGCGAGACGGCGAAACCCCCGACAAGCGCGAGCTGCTCGAACAAATCGACATCCTTGTGGATGGACGGTATATCAAGGACCTGCACGATTCGTTGCTGCAGTTCCGAGGCAGCAGCAACCAGCGCATCATCGATGTGCCCAAGTCGCTGGAGCGCGGCGAGGTCGTGATTTGGGAGAAATTGCACGACCAGACCAGATTCATTCCCGAGATCTACGGCAAGGACCGCTCGGCTGGGGAGGGTGCGGCCTCCTGAGCTTCGCCGATGGACGGCCGGTCTGTGGATGCGGATATGGTCGGTTCGGGACGAAAATTATGCATGCTGACTAAATTCGTTGTCTAATTATGCGCCGTGTCGTGCGAATCATTCATCGCCGGGCGCGATTAGGCGTGGGCACAGACTACGATTACATGCTTGGATAACCGGGGAGAGGGCGTTTCTACCGCTTCCATGCTGGCAGGAACGCGGCCCGGCGGACGAGAACGATAGAGGTACATTACATGGTCGAAGCAGCAGACACTGCGGTCAAAACCTGCGACGTGAAGCCGTTGCGTGTGGGTCTTGATATCGGTTCCACCACAGTGAAGGCCGTGGTGCTCGATCAGACCGACTCCCTTGATGCCGTACTCTTCTCCGATTACCGGCGCCACCACGCCAATGTGCGTGCCACGGTGGCGGGTCTGCTGGAAGACATCCACAAGGAGCTGGAGTCCCTTGGCCGTGGCGACGAACCAATCCGCCTGGCCATCACCGGATCCGGCGGCCTCGCTTTGGCCGACAACCTCCACGTGCCGTTCGTGCAGGAGGTCATCGCGGAAACCCGCGCCATCGACGAGGAATATCCGCAGGCCGACGTGATCATCGAGCTTGGCGGCGAAGACGCCAAGATCACCTACCTGAAGCCTACGCCCGAACAGCGTATGAACGGCTCCTGCGCAGGCGGCACGGGCGCGTTCATCGACCAGATGGCCACCCTGCTCGACACCGATGCGGCGGGCCTCAACGAGATGGCCAAGCATTACGAGACGTTGTATCCGATCGCCTCCCGCTGCGGCGTGTTCGCCAAAACCGATCTCCAGCCGTTGATCAACGACGGCGCGGCCAAGCCCGATCTGGCCGCATCCATCTTCACCGCGGTCGCCACCCAGACCATCGCAGGCCTGGCCTCCGGCCGTCCGATCCACGGCACCGTCATCTTCCTCGGCGGCCCGCTGTTCTTCATGTCCGAGCTGCGCGAGGCGTTCCATCGCGCGCTCGAAGGCAAAGTCGACGAATTCATCGTGCCGACCGACGCCCACCTGTACGTGGCGTTCGGCTCCGCGCTGCTGGCCGGCGAACCGGACCAGCTTGAGGAAGGCCAGCATTTCGAGGCGCGCACCTGCGCCGACATCCTGCAGAGCCTCGAGGACCTGAAGAACCTGCCGGCGAACACCCCGACCATGCCGCCGCTGTTCCCGACCGAAGCGGACCGCGAGGCGTTCAACAAGCGCCACCATCGCGAGCATGTGCACATCGGCACGTTGGAAGGCGCGCAAGGCCCGCACTTCCTCGGCATCGACGCCGGCTCGACCACCATCAAGGCGACGCTCGTCAACGACGACCGCGAAATCGTATGGTCGTCGTACGCCACCAACGAAGGCAGCCCACTGACGGCCGCCGTCAACATCGTCAAGCAGATTCAAAGCCAGCTGCCGGAAGGCGCGTGGATCGCACGCTCCTGCGCCACCGGATACGGCGAGGGACTGATCACCACCGGCCTGCACCTGGACGAGGGCGTGGTGGAGACCATGGCCCATTATCGCGGTGCGGAAATGGTCTCGCCGGGCGTCACCGCCGTCATCGACATCGGCGGCCAGGACATGAAATACCTGGCGATTTCCAACGGCGTGATCGACTCGATCGCCGTCAACGAGGCCTGCTCGTCCGGCTGCGGCTCGTTCCTGCAGACCTTCGCGCAGTCCATGGGACTGACGATCCAAGAGTTCACGCAGGCCGCGCTCAACTCCACGCATCCCGTCGACCTGGGCTCGCGCTGCACCGTGTTCATGAACTCCTCCGTCAAGCAGGCGCAGAAGGAAGGCGCCTCGATGGAGGACATCGCGGCCGGCCTGTGCTACTCCGTGGTGCGCAACGCGCTTTATAAGGTGATCAAGCTGCGCGATTCCGGCGAACTCGGCGACACCGTGGTGGTGCAGGGCGGCACGTTCCTCAACGACGCCGTGCTGCGCGCCTTCGAACTGCTCACCGAACGCGAGGTGACCCGACCGAACATCGCCGGCCTGATGGGCGCATACGGCGCCGCGCTGACCGCGCGCATGCATTACACCGACATCGCCGACGGACTCGACGACGGCGACGCGGACGCCGACGGAGGCAAGACCGTCGACATCGACGGCGTCACGCATACCGCGTCCAGCATCGTGTCCGGCAGCGAGCTCGACAACCTGTCCATGACCACCGAACGCGACGTGTGCAAGCTATGCCAGAACCACTGCAAGCTCACCATCACCACGTTCCAGGATGGCTCCCGCTACGTGACCGGCAACCGCTGCGAACGCGGCGGCGATGCCAAAAAGCAGCGTTCCGACAGGCCCAACCTGTACGACTACAAGTACAAGCGCTGCTTCGCCTACCGCAGGCTCACCGACAAGAAGGCCACCCGCGGCGAAATCGGCATTCCGCGCGTGCTCAACATGTACGAGAACTACCCGTTCTGGTTCACGCTGCTCACCTCGCTCGGCTTCAAGGTGATGATCTCCGGCCGCAGCTCGCACGAACTGTTCGAAACCGGCATTGAATCAATCGCCTCCGAGAACATCTGCTATCCGGCGAAGCTGGTGCACGGCCACATCAAGTGGCTGCTCAACAAAGGCATCAAGACGATCTTCTACCCGTGCGTGAGCTACGAGGAGAACTTCGTTCCCAACACCGACAACCACTACAACTGCCCGGTCGTGGCCAACTATCCGGTGGTGATCGGCGCGAACATGCCCGAACTGCGTGAGGAAGGCGTGCGCTACATGCGCCCGTACTTCAACATGGCCAACCACGAGCTCATGGTGGATCGCATCGTCGAGGAATTCGCCTGGGCCAATGTGACCCGCGAGGAGGCCGAGACCGCGGTCAAGGCCGCCTACGCCGAAAACGAGGTGTTCAAGCACGACGTGCAGATGGAAGGCCTCAGGGCCCTCGCCTACATGAAGGAGCACAACTGCAAGGGCATCGTGTTGGCTGGTCGCCCCTACCACGTCGATCCGGAAATCAACCACGGCATTCCGGAAACCATTTGCTCGCTGGGCATGGTGGTGCTGTCCGAAGACTCCATCTGCGAACTGCAGCCAGGGGAGAAGCTCAACCTGAGCGAATTCCTCGCCGAAGGTGAGGAGGATCCCCGCAAGAAGAACGCGAGCGGTTTCCGCCATGTCGATGACCGTACTGTGACCAAGATGCCGCTGCGCGTCACCAACCAGTGGGCCTACCATGCGCGCCTCTACGCGGCGGCCCATTTCGTGGCCTCCTATCCGGGGCTCGAGCTCGTGCAGCTCAACTCCTTCGGATGCGGCCTCGACGCCATCACCACCGACCAGGTGTCGGAGATCCTGGCGGACAAGGCCGACGTGTACACCATGCTGAAAATCGACGAGGTCTCCAACCTGGGCGCGGCGAAGATCCGCCTGCGCTCGCTCAAGGCCGCCGTCGAGGAGCGTGAACGCAACAAGAAGAACGACGGCTTCCGCAAGACCGGAACCGAGGCACCGACCCCGGGCCGCCAGGTTATGCTCGACACCGTCATGAAAGCCAACCCGAAGCTCACCGAATCCGTCAAGGCCGCCTCCAAGCGCGCCGCCGGCAACGGTTCGTCCGCACACAACACGGCCACCATGTCCAAGTACGCGAACCGCATCCCGTTCGGCAAGGATATGAAGGATTACACCATCGTGGCCCCGCAGATGAGTCCGATTCACTTCTCCCTGGTCGAATCCGTGATCCGTTCCGGCGGCTACAAGTTCGACATCCTCAAGCACGCCAGCCGCGAGGACGTCGAAACCGGCCTGAAATACGTCAACAACGACGCCTGCTATCCGGCCATCATGGTCATCGGCCAGCTCATGGACGCGATTCTGGAAGGCAAATACGATCCGGACCACACCGCGCTTGCGATCACGCAGACCGGCGGCATGTGCCGCGCCACCAACTACTTAGGCCTGATCCGCAA
>NZ_JBNMKH010000063.1:0-10828 GCF_050874245.1 Bifidobacterium sp.
ACGAGCTTCGACCGAGGACTTGATGCGGGTAATGCCGCCGTAAGGAGACGGGTTGTTCGCGCCGCCAAGGCGCATCTCAATCTTCCGTTCGCGATAACCGAATATCGCGTGATTAGGGTCACGGAGGGGCGCACCACCTCACAGGGTACGGTTCCTTCGGCGACCCTTTTTTCGTACCGACCCCGAGTGTCCGGTTCGGCAGAAACGGACATGTGGAAGCCGCAAACAGATGCTTGTATGTCCGATTCGGCAGAAACGGACACACGTGCATCCCGAAAGGCACTTCGTGTGTCCGATTCTGGAGAAACGGACACACAGAGGACCAAAACCGGCGTTCAGATGTCCGATTCTGCAGAATCGGACACTCAAGGGGCCATAGACAGTGCCGCAGGCACAGAAGGGAACACCGCACATGATCATCAACGGCAAGGAAGAGAACGTCGCCACGCCCATCACCGTGGCCGAGCTGATCGAAAGCAAGGGGCTGCGCGCCGACCGCGTGGCCGTGGAGCTCAACGGCGAGATCGTGCCCCGCACCAAGCGCGCGCAGACGCAGCTCAAGGGCACCGACACCCTGGAAATCGTCACCTTCGTGCAGGGCGGCTGAGCGGCACTGCGATTCAGCGATTCAGCAATCCGCCAAATCGGCCCGGACGCGGCTGCATGCACAACATGCACAACATGCACAACACACGTGACGCATGTGACGCACGTCCGGCGAACGTAGGCACGCGACGCGCAGCACGCCGCAATCGCACGCACAGCAACGCAAGCCAACAACACCCAGCACATCAACGAACGGAAGAATAACCATCATGACCTTTGAACCCACTGCAACACCGGAACAGATCAACGCCCGCCAGCAGGCATTCGACAACCTGCCCGACCCCACCACGCTGGTCAGCCGCGAGGAAATCCGCGCGGCCTTGCTCGACCGCCACACCGCCGCCACGCAGGACAAGCTCGACGCCGCGCACGTGGCCATCTGCGGCCTCGGCGGTCTCGGCTCCACCATCGCGGTGGCCCTGACCCGCATCGGCGTCGGTCATCTGCACCTCATCGACTTCGACCGCGTGGACATGACCAACCTGAACCGTCAGCAGTACTTCCTCAAGGACCTCGGCCAGTACAAGACCGAGGCGCTGCGCTCCAACCTGCGCCAGATCAACCCGTTCACCGAAATCACCATCGACACCGTCAAGGTGACCGACGAGAACGTGCCGACGCTGTTCGAGAACGAGGACATCATCTGCGAGGCGTTCGACGTGCCGGAGAACAAGACGATGCTCGTCAACGCGGTGCTGGAGAACCTGCCGGACAAGAAGCTCGTGAGCGCTTCGGGCATGGCCGGATTCCGCAGCTCCAATCTGGTGAGCACACGCCGCGTCTCGAAAAACTTCTACTTCTGCGGCGACGGCGAGACCGCACCGGTGCCGGGTGCCGGTCTGATGGCGCCGCGCGTGGGCGTGGTCGCCTGCCATGAGGCGAACATGATCACCCGTCTGATCCTCGGCGAAGAGGACGCATAAGGCCGCAAGGCACAAGGCATGCGGGGCCGGTGCGCAGCGGAAAATGCTACGTTACTCCACTACGCACCGGCCCCGCCACACTAGTCCCTGCGCACCGATCACAACGCAATATCCACCGTGCATCAATCGCGGCCACCGCAAGAAAACAGCGAAAACCGCGTAATTCCAACGAAAGGAACCGACTATGAGCACTGAACACACCATCACTACCGCGGAGAAGGACGTCGCCGCCGCGCCGAACGCCACGCTCGACGAGCTGGTCGGCACCACCACGAACACCGCCATCCTGCCGGAGCCGGACGCACACGCCTACGACGAGATCGCCACCGGCGACGCCGATCCGCTCATCCTCGGCGGCCACAAGTTCACCAGCCGCTTCATCCTCGGTTCCGGCCGCTACGACCTGAACCTCATCAAAGCCACCATCGAGAACGCCGGCACGCAGATCGTCACCATGGCGTTGCGCCGCTGCCGCACCACCGAAAACAACCTGCTCGACTACATCCCCAAGGGCATCACCATGCTGCCGAACACGTCCGGCGCGCGCAATGCCGAAGAGGCAGTGCGTATCGCGCGTCTGGCCCGCGAGGTGTGCCAGACGGACTTCGTCAAGGTGGAGATCGAACACGAGGCGAAGTACCTGCTGCCCGACAACGAAGAGACCATCAAGGCCACGAAGCAACTGGCCAAGGAGGGTTTCGTGGTCATGCCGTACATGTTCCCGGACCCAATCGCGGCGAAGCGTCTTGAGGATGCGGGCGCTGCGTGCGTGATGCCGCTTGGCGCGATGATCGGCTCGAACAAGGGCCTGCGCGCACGCGACTTCATCGAGGTGATCATCAAGAACTCCAACGTTCCGGTAATCATCGACGCTGGTATCGGCCGTCCGAGCCAGGCCGCCGAGGCTATGGAAATGGGCGCGGACGCAGTGATGGCGTACACGGCCATCGCTTCCGCCGGCAACATTCCGCTGATGGCACGCGCGTTCAAGAATGCGATCGCGGCCGGCCGTGAGGCGTACCTGTCCGGTCTGGGCAAGGTGACGGAAGATCACGCTGTGCCGTCCAGCCCGACGAACGAGGCTGATTACATCGGCTGATCGGCTGCGATTCGCGCCGATTACCAACAGGCTGAGCCGCACACTACGTGCGATGACGGTGGCTGTTTGCGATGGCACATCGCCATCGCACGACAAAGGGTCGGTGGGAGACTTACGTTTCCCACCGACCCTTTTGTATCGCACGTTGCGTCCGTATCACGTAACACCACGCAACCACGCTATTTGCGCGACCTACTTGCGCGAGACCGCCTTCGAATCGCCTTTCTTGGAACGTTCGCTCAGCAGGCAGTATCCGCCAAACACCACCAGCCAGACCACGCCGGCGATCGCCGAACCGCGCGTATCGGCCGAAAGAAACAGCGTCACGTACACGAATACGAAGAACGCGATCGCAATCCAATCCGTCACCTTCCATGCCGGCATCAGGAAGCCGTCCGCAATGAAGTCGGAGCTCTTGCGATAACCGCGATGCGCGAACATCGTAAGCACGTAGATGAAGATCACCACGGCGCTGGCTGCGGAGGAGAACAGCACGAACGCGCTGTTGACGCCGGGAATCATGTTGATGATCGGGGACAACAGCACCATGCAGCCGGACACCACGATTGCCTTGGCCGGCACCTTGCGGTCGGACACTTCGGCCAGTCGCGCCATGGCCGGAACGTCAGAATCCTGCGCCAGCTGGTACAGGTGGCGGCCCGCCGAATACAGCAGCGAGTTGAGCGACGATGCGGCGGCGGTGATCACCACGAAGAACACCAGCGCGGCGGCCCAGTCAAGCCCCGCGTACTTGAAGACCATGATGAACGGGGACGGGTAGGAGCCATCGGAGTTCGGCTTGAAATTGCGCCATGGCACAATCGCCATGATGGCGACCAGCGCGCCCACGTAGAAAATCAGAATACGCATGATGATCTCGTTGATGGCCTTCGGCAGCACCTTGCGCGGATTCTGCGTTTCGGAGACGGTCACGCCCACGAATTCGATGAGCAGATAGGCGAAGAACACCATCTGGAAGCTCATGAAGAAGCTCATCCAGCCGTTCGGCGCGATGGAGAAACCGTCGACAAGGTTCTTCAACGAAACGGAGGCGCCCGGAATGGTGCCGTCCACACCATCGATGGTGGTGGCCGGATAGTGGAAGCCGATGACCAGCATGACCACGGCCGTGACGATAAGGCCGACGATCAGCGTGATCTTGATCATCGAGAACCAGAACTCCGCCTCGCCGAACACTTTGACGGCGATGAGGTTGATGGCGGTGAGCACCACCAGGAAGCACAGTTCGATCAGCCATTTCCACGCATGGAGTTCTATACCGAACATACGGAAGAACGTGACGAAATAGGTGCTGACCGCCGTGATCTCGGTCATGCCGGTCAGAATGAGCACGATCCAATACGTCCAGCCCGCGAACTTGCCCCACGCACGGCCGAGGTAACGCCCGATGAAGTTGATGAAGGTGTGCTGGCTCGGGTCGCGGTACATCATTTCACCGATGGCGCGCATGAGCAGGAACATGATCAGGCCAACGCCAACGTATACGAAGATGATGCTGGGGCCCGTCAGGGCGATGGATTTGCCGGAGCCGAGGAACAGGCCCGTGCCGATGGTGCCGCCGATGGCGATGAATTGCACATGGCGATTCGTCAGGCCACGGGACATTTCGTTGTCTTCGTCGAGGCTTTCGACGGATTTGATCTGCGACTGCGCGTTGCCAGCCGCGCCGGTTTTTCCGGTTTGCGTATTCCCAAAAGTCATAATGCTCACACCCTACCGCGAGAACCGCACAATAAACTTCATTGTTCGTAACGCGAAAGAAACCCGCATCCCCTCGTACGTTTATCTCTGAAATGTCTGGTTCCCGAACAGAAATAAGGCGTCAACCGGACGTTCAGGCAAAGCGCTCAGGCAAGCATTGAAGAAACACGTGCCATTCCCAAATACCCCCTATAGCAGACAGCCCAACATCCATAAGACGCCTGCAGGCAGATATCATCCCAATGGTGGATTGGAAACGATTTATGTAAATCGTGGGTTAGACTTTATGCAAATCGTGGGTTAGACTTTATGCAAATCGTGGGTTAGACTTTATGCAAATCAACGAATAGCTGCTTCAAAACCCTTGCAGGAGGCGCAAAATGCTTCATCGAACGCTCAGCGACAAACTGCTGCATCTTGCCCAGCAATTTCCGGTCGTTTCCGTCACCGGCCCAAGGCAAAGCGGAAAATCCACACTCGTCCGAAACGTCTTTCCCGATTATCGCTACGTTTCCCTCGAAGACACGGATATGCGCGCGGTAGCCCAAGATGATCCACGCTCATTCCTCGCCCGCTTCGACAACAAGGTCATCCTCGACGAAGTGCAGCGTGTCCCCGAATTGTTCTCATATATGCAGGGGGTAATAGACAACGCGAATATGCCCGGACAGTACATACTTTCCGGTTCGCAGAATTTTCTGCTCATGAAAAGCATTTCCCAGTCGCTCGCAGGTCGCGTGGCAATCCTCCACCTGCTTCCGCTTTCCTATAACGAGCTTTCAGGCACGGACTTCGAGCCGACGGCCATGAGCGATTTCCTGTTCCGTGGCGGATATCCCCGGCTTAACGTCATTGGCATCGCGCCCGAAGACTTCTTCCCAAACTACATCCGCACCTACATCGACCGTGACGTGCGCGCCGAACTGGGCATACGGAAAGTATCGTCCTTCAACACATTTCTCACGCTATGCGCCACACGGATCGGCGAAGTGCTGAATATCGAAAGCCTTGCCAACGACTGCGATATCAGCGTCGATACGGCCCGTAACTGGATGTCCATCCTCGAATCAAGCTTCATTGCATTTCGTCTACACCCTTACCACAAGAATTTCGGGAAACGCCTGATCAAAGCCCCGAAACTGTATTTCTACGACACTGGACTGGCAGCTAATCTACTAGGCATCGAAACCGCCGAACAGCTTGCAGAAAGCCAATACCGTGGCAATCTTTACGAGAATGCGGTCGCGGTCGAAATCATCAAACGCTATCAGGCGCTTGGAAAAGAACCGAGGCTGTTCTTTTGGCGGGACAGCAACAAAAAAGAGGTTGATTTCATCCTCGAGAAAGGCGGCAAGCCCCTGTATGCGATCGAAGTCAAATCGTCCGCCACATACCGGCCAAGCGCTTTCGAGAATCTGGAAGACCTCGCGCCGATTATGGGTGTGGAGACGGATCATCGCTTCGTCGTCTACGGGGGTGATGAGTCCTTCCCCACCAAACATGGGACAGTACTGGACTTCGGCAGCCTCGGCGATCTGGTCGCCTGATCACATCGCATCCGCGTTATATGCACCGGGCTTAACCCCAGCCAGCCCGTCACGCAGGGACATTAGGCTGATGGCATGACGCAAGAGCTCGTTTCATTGACCATCATCATGGCGGTGGCGGCCGTCAGCCCGATCGTGGCGCAGCTGATCCCAGGAAAATTCATTCCGCAGACCGTGCTGCTGCTCGCCGCCGGAGCCGCGCTCGGTCCATACGGTTTTGGCGTGGTGCAGGTGAACGACGCTGTGAAACTCCTGAGCGAGCTCGGCATGGCATTCCTGTTCCTGCTCGCCGGCTATGAGATCAATCCGAAGCGTCTTGCCGGGCATCAAGGCAAGGTCGGCCTCATCACATGGGTGGTCACGCTGGGCCTTGCATGGCTGGTCGTGACGTTCATCCCGTTCTTCTCCAAACAGGGCATCAACGGCATCGCCACAGTCATCGCGCTCACCACCACCGCGCTCGGCACGCTCATGCCGATCCTCAAGGAACGCAGCCTCGAGGGAACCCCCATCGGCGACGCGATCATCTCTTACGGAACATGGGGCGAACTCGGTCCGATCATCGCCATGGCCATACTGCTGTCCACCCGTACCGGATGGCAGACCATGCTCGTACTCGGCACGTTCCTCGCCATCTGCCTGCTGTGCGCGACCCTGCCTGCGAAGGCGCTCAAAACCGGCCATCGCCTGTACCATTTCCTTACGGAAAACGCGAACACGTCATCGCAGACCCTGATGCGGCTGACCACGTTCCTGCTCATCTTCCTCGTCACCATCTCCGCGCTGTTTGACCTTGACGCGGTGCTCGGCGCGTTCGCCGCGGGCTTCATCCTGCGCTACATCATCCCCGACGGCAGCCAATCGCTGGAAATGAAACTGGAAGGCGTCGGCTACGGATTCCTCATTCCCGTCTTCTTCGTGGTATCGGGAGCGGCGATCGACGTGCGCGCCGTCGCCGGGCGGCCCGCGCTGCTCGTCGCGTTCATCGTCATGCTCATGCTGATCCGCGCGGTGCCGGTGTACATCGCCATGTCAATCGACAAACGCAGCAACCCGATGTCGTCGCACCACCGCGTCACCGTCGCGCTGTATTGCACGACCGCGCTGCCGATCATCGTCGCCGTCACATCGCTGGCGGTGAAGGTCGGCACCATGCAAAGCGACACCGCGTCGACGCTCGTCGCGGCCGGTGCGATCACGGTGTTCCTGATGCCGCTGCTCGGCTCAATCACGTATCAGGTGGCCGACGTGCACCCGGTCACCGCGGTCCGGGAGATCGCGCACACGCCGTCCGATTGGCGTGAGATCGTGCACGAGCATGCGCAGATACGCACGCTGCTGCACCATCAGGATCGGCTCAAGCGCTTGGCGGAGACGTTGGACGTGCTGGAAGCGCATGGGCATGGCGACGAGCACCGGGCCGCGCTTGTGGAGCGCGCCCGACATGAGATCGACCGGCAGCTGAAGGAGCTTGGCCTGGACCCGCATCTCACCACGCAGCTGCCGCACAACTACCGCTATCCGAAGAATTAAGGTGCCGGCTACTCCACGGACTTGAGCGAGCCGATCGGGTCGATGCGGTCAAGCACCGGATTGACGAACAGTTGCACCAGCAGCGCGAACGCCATGGTCACCGCGGCCGCGACCACGTAGCTCAGCGGCTTGACCTCCACCTCGAAATACAGCGAAGGCATGTTGAGCGCCATGGTCAACAGGCCGCCCACGAATCGGCCGAGCGGCAGACCCAGCGCCACCCCCATGACGGTGAGAATCATCATCTCGCGATTCACGTAATGGTGCACTTCACGGTCGAAGAAGCCAAGCACCTTGAGCGTGGCCATCTCGCGCACGCGTTCGGACACGTTCGTATTGGCGAGCGTGAACAGCACCACCAGCGCCAGACCGCCGGCGAGCGCCACGATCAGCGCCACCACCGCGCCCATGAGGTCGAATTTGAAGCTGTCGGCCATGTGCGCGCAACTCACGGTCTTCATCACCGCATCGTCTTTTTCCAGCGATTGCGCGTAGGCGGTTTGCGAGGCGTCGGTTCCGGAGAGTTTGGCGAGCATGGCGTTCCAGGCCAGCGCCGTGGAATCCTGAGTGTCCGATTCTGCAGAAACAGACACGTAGGACCTGGTTTTCGTGCTTTGAATGTCCGATTCTGGAGAATCGGACACGTAGGCATCGATTTGGGTCGTCTGTTTGTCCGATTCTGCAGAATCGGACATTCTCGATGCGGAAGAACCGGCAGATTTAGAACTCGCGCCGGACGTATCGGATACGAAGGTTTTGCCGAACAGTTTGGTGTAGTAGGCTTCGCTCACGTACACGTCCGAGCCGATGAGATTGCGATTCACCGCGGCCACTTTCGCGACGGCCTGCACGCCATCGCCGTTGGTCAGCTGTACTTTGCTTCCTGCGGTGACGCCGAACGCGTTCGCCGCCGACTGCGCCACGATCACGCCGTCGTCATCCAATTTTCAGGGAACCGGCCTTGCCTGCCTCGGAAGAGCCCAGCATCCCGGTTCTCACCGGCTGCAACGTGACCATCGTACCCAAATCGGACAGCCGCTTTTCCGGCACCGTGATCAGCTGGATGCTTGCGCTGCCGCCGTTCGAGCTGCCGCCATTCGAATCGTCGGCTTTCCTTCCGGCATCGTCCGATTTTCCGGCACTCCCCTTCCCAACCGTCAGATCTCCTGATTCGACGCGCACGTCGAGCGATGACGTGACGCGCCCGTCCGAAGCGACTTTGGCGCGCATCTCGTCCGCGTCCGAATCGCCGGAAACCACCATCAGGTCGTATTGGTAGATGTCGCGGTATTGCTTGATTCCAAGGTCGGCGACGGTGTCATTGATGGCGAGGCCGCAGACGATAAGCGCGGTGCAGCCGGCCACGCCGCCGACCGTCATGATCAGACGCGACTTGAAACGGAAGATGTTGCGCGCGGTCACTTTGCCGAGGAAGCTCATGCGATTCCAAATCGGCCGAATCCGTTCCAGCAGAATGCGCGAGCCGGCACGTGGCGCTTTCGGCCGCATCAGTTCGGCGGGCGTCAGACGCATCTCCCGCACGCACGCGTAGATGGTGGCGGCGAGCACGCCGACCACAAACAGCGCGACGCCGAGCGAACCGTACAGCCAGTCGTATTCCAGATGCACGCCGGGCATCACGTACATGCCCTCCAATACGACCAGCAGGAACGCCGGAATGCCGAGGAAGCCCGCGAGCAGACCGAGTCCACCGCCGATGAGGCAGGCGAGCACCGCGAACAGCAGGTAGCGCGACGCCACCACGAGGCGCCCGTAGCCGAGCCCCACGTAGGTGCCGATGAGCGAGCGGTCCTCCTCGACCATGCGCGCCATGGCGGTCAGGCTCATCATCACGGCCACTATCAGGAATACGATCGGGAACGCGTTGCCGAGCGACTGGATGGAGTCGAGGTCGGATTTGAGCGCACTGAATCCGCCGAGCGACTGCCGGTCCTGCACGTACCACCGCACTTGCGGAACACTGTTCTTCAGCTCGTTCTCCTTGGTTTTCAGCGTTCGCTCGGTTTTCGCCCGCTGTTCGTCCAATTGCGATTGCGCCTGGTCGAGCTGCTGTTTGGCCTGCGTCAGTTCGGGGCTTGCCGCGATTGCTGTTTCACGCATTGTTTCACGCATGGCGTCGGTGAGATTGGCGGCTGCGGCGCCCGCCTGCATGTCGACGATGCGGTCGAGTTGCTGGTTGAACCGCTCGCGATTGGCGTCGATGCGCGACTGCGCCTCGGCGAACTGCTTGTCGGCTTTCGCACGTGCGTCGGCGATCCGCTTTTCGCCCGCGTCGA
This sequence comes from Bifidobacterium sp., assembly GCF_050874245.1. Classification (GTDB taxonomy): domain Bacteria; phylum Actinomycetota; class Actinomycetes; order Actinomycetales; family Bifidobacteriaceae; genus Bifidobacterium. Next base: position 9,728 of record NZ_JBNMKH010000063.1, read on the forward strand.
GCAGCTCCTGGCGGCGGGCCTTCTGCCGGTCGGTTTTCACGGTGCCGTCGATGCGGTCGGCCACCCGCCCGACGGTGTCCTCGTACGATTCGTCGAACGTGTCTTCGGCCACGGCGCCTTTGACGAGGAGGGTCGCGGACGTATAGAGGGTGCCGGTCACGCCATCGGAGGGGGCGAAGAACGTGTAGTCGGTGGTGGCGGTGGAGCGGAACGATGTCATGGCGGAGTAGCCGTCCGGATTGCTCAGGTTCCGTGGATCGAGCACCACGCCCACGATGGTGAGCTTGGTCGGGAAGCTGGGCGCCGCGTCGGTTTCGGAGGTCCCGTCCGTTTCGTCCGCGACCGCGACGGTTGCAGCGCCACTTTGAGTGTCCGATTCTGGGGAAACGGACACTTGAGCACCGTTTCCAACCTCCTGAATGTCCGATTCTGGGGAAACGGACACATAGGCATCCGATTGAGCACCATGTTTGTCCGATTCTGGGGAATCGGACATCCAGGCGATGGTTTTGCCGGTTTGTTTGTCCGATTCTGCAGAATCGGACACTTGGGCATCCGAAGAGGAGGACTTGGAGGATTCGGGGGTTACGGTGAGGTGGCTGCCGATCTTCTTGCCGGAGTCGAGCATGAATTTCCGGGTCACCGCGATTTCGCCGGCTTTCTTCGGCAGGCGTCCTTCCTGCACGTACGGCTGGTCGATGCCGTCCGTTCCGATTTCCTGCATGGTCGCCGATTTGCCGCCATCCAAGTCGACGTTGACGTCCTGCGACCGCTCCGGCTGCACTTTCTCGACGCCGTCGACGGCACGCAACGCGGCGATATCGTCATCCGTCAGTCCCGCGGTGGACAGCACCTGGATGTCGTGCAGACCTTGAGCGTCGAAGAACCGATCGGTACCGCGGAACGCGTCCCGGCAACCCGCGTATATGCCGGTGAGCACGGCCACGCCCAGCAGGGTGATCATGGCGATCGAAACGAACCTTTTCCACGAATGCGCCCACATACGCAACATGTCTTTGACGAACGCCATCACGGCCTCCCTCATACGACCACATACAACCCACATGCCCCACACGCAGCCACCGCCACCGCAACACCGCA